>JAGVGO010000244.1 GCA_020057085.1 Planctomycetota bacterium
CAGAAGCCAAACGTCTAGCCGAAACAGAAGCCAAACGTCTAGCCGAAACAGAAGCCAAACGTCTAGCCGAAACAGAAGCCAAACGTCTAGCCGAAAGTGCACAATGGGTCGAGAGACCGTCGGATGAGTGTTACAAGAAATCGAGCGCAGGCGTGATTTTCGATACCAAGACGGGACTGGAATGGTACGTCGGCCCAGATCAAGATATGACCTGGGATGCTGCAAAATCTTGGACAGATGGCCTGACCGTGGGCGGCAGTGGCTGGCATATGCCAAGCATTAAGGAGTTGCAAGGGCTTTATCAAAAAAGCAAAGGTTCGCGCAACATGGATACTGTTTTCGTTACAAAGGGATGGCGGGTGTGGAGTGGCGAGGTTTCTGGTTCTGCTATGCATGATTTCAATTTCCGCCGTGGCGGCGAGTATGCGAACGACCACTTCGCCTCCTTCAGCTACCGTGCATTTGCAGTACGCGGCCAATCTAATACCAATTCAACGGCAATGGAAGCAGAGGCCAAGCGTCAAGCCAAAGCTAAAGAGACTCAAGGCAAAGATCTCCCTCTGGAAGAAAACACTCCCCATGCAGAATGGCGCTCTTATGTCGAAAGCCATGATACGGAACTCCGCAAAGAGTTTTCGTTCTGTTTAGGCGAGTTCCTCGGCAAACCGTTGGATGCGCCCACCATCCGCAGCGTGGAGGCAAAGCTCTCTTCCCTTACTGCCAATAACTCGCAGAATCCCCAGCAGGCACGCTTATGGCAAGAGACGCAAAAATGGTTTGCCAAGGAATACGCAGAACCTATGGCGCTTCCTTACGCGACCGTGGAGAAATTTGTCCTGAACAATGGCCGAGAGTTCACCGCTACTGTTGACAAAGAAAGCGAAACGGAGATATCTTTGCAGTTCGTGCCACAAAACGGCATTCGCATGACGATAAAAAAAAGCGAGCTGCGTATGCGTATGCGTAGTCGTAGCAAAATAGTTTGTCCTGACGAGGAGATGGCAGGGCAAAAATTCCGACAGTTGGTGCTGGCACTCAAGGAACAAAACTATGTAGATGCACTCCGTTGTTATAAATTGTTGCAAGAGATCGACCCATCACCCACGATTGCCAAAGATGTCTATCAGCAAAGAAGTATCTTATGGCAAGCAGCCAGCGATTTGCTGTGGCAATTTTCTCCGCCATTGCTTGACAACGCACCATATTTGTTCAATGGCTGCCAGCTATGTCCCCAGTGTCAGGGACAAAAAGAGACCGTGTGTTCTGACTGCACAAAAGGTAATATCTATAAACAATGCTGGACTTGCAATGGGACAGGCAGCAGAGAGAAGGAAATAGATTCCAAGTGCGGGGTATGTAAAGGCACAGGCAAGAGAAGTGATAAAGATTGTCCTTTCTGCCGTGGTCAAGGCGGCAGGCGAATTCGCACCACAGAAAATTGTTCGTACTGTAATGGGCGAGGCCAAAGAGTATTCGGCCAATGCACTAGATGTGATAAAGGGCTTATTCGCTGTTCCTACTGTGACGCTACAGGGCTGGAAAAAAATTGACTTTTTATACACTTATGTAATGGTCAAGATGATGTTGAACACGCAAAATGCAAAAATCTTGTAGCCGCAGGTTGCAGGTGCACATTTTGCACGAAATTTTACTTGTAAGTAACTAACTCTGCTGTATTCTTTGAAATATACAAAGAGGGCAATAGAAACAAGTGGTCAAAGAAATGAGCGGCTGTGCGCCACAGGCGAAAGGGTAAAACAATGAGTACAGTAATGGAGAAGAAAAGTACGGGCAGAGTAATCGTGCCGATCAAGGTAGAAAATGCTTATGATGTTGAGGCCGTGGAGCTGGGCGAGAAAACAAAAAATGAAATTAGACATATTGAAGTGGATGCATTGGTCGACACCGGGTCGGGTTTACTCTGTCTGAATCGAGAATTGATAGACAAGCTCGGACTACGGCTACTCAAAGAGATGTTGATGGATACAGCTACTGGCTCTATTCGCCGGCGAATTTTCAAAAACGCACGACTAACCATCATGGGAAGAAGCTGTCCGATAGACGTGGTTGAGGTGGCGAGTAAGCACCAGGCACTCGTCGGCTATCTGCCACTGGAGGCCCTTGATCTCGCTGTAGACCCCAAGGCCGGCAAAGTGACCTTTAACCCAGAACACGGCGACGAGATGATTCTGGATTTGCTGTGAGGTCGGATACGCGGCTACGCTGTTGGATTAGTTGGATGAAGTTGGATGATTGAAAACTTGACAAGAGGCCCAAGAAAAACTATGATTGTGAACTTTCGCCACTCCGTGGCTTGTGTATCTGTGATGGCCTAAATTCCAGGGGCTACCGCCACCTGGCTATTGACTTACGCCACTCTGTGGCTAAATGCACGAAATCCTGTGCATCCTGTAAATCCTTCCATTCATCCAGGTTCCGCTCTATCCGCGTATCACGATGTCAGGGTCTATCTGCACCGCCGCGCGCACGGGGAAGAAGGTAACAAAAAGACAGAAACCGACGCTGAACGCTACCAGCGCGGCCATATATTCAGCGGGCAGCCAGAACCACTCGCTGCTCGGCAGCTCGAGATGATGTTGCAGCAGTGTACCCAACTGCCTGGCGCCGCCGGCACCGAGGGCGATACCGATGATACTGGCCATGCCGCTCAAGAGTGTCACTTGCAGCGCAAACAGTACGTAGACGAGCCGCTTGGAGGCGCCACATGCCTTGAGAATGCCGATCTCTTTTAATTTTTGCAGTACCATCGCCTTGAACGTGGCGAACAGAATGACGCCGCAGAAAAAAAACATGGTGAGCGAAATGCCACCTGCCACTGCCACAAAAAAGCTCTTCTGTTGCTCGTAGCCTTCGAGATGGTTCTCGATGGCGCAGTCAGCCTTGATGTCCAGGCTACGCACCTGATGGAGTAAGGGGAGCAGGGTGGTCGGGCTTTGTGCGTAAACCGTGCCGTGGGTGTCAGGGGTATCGCTCATGCCGGACAACAACCTGCGTGCCTCGTCGCTGGCTGGTTCGGCATTGGCAAAAAGCGGCTGTCCCTGACGGTCGGTGAGTAGCGGGCGTAGCGAGTTGTGCCAGTTGTAGCCCAAAATACGGTAACAATCTTTGCCGATGAGATAACGTCCGCCCTCGATGTCGGGAACCACGCCCAGCACCGGCAATTCGACGTCGTTTGCCACTGCGCCGGGACTATTTTCCTTGACGAGCAGGCGGATCCTCGTGGGTAACGGCTGATTTTGCCAGGTTTCCGGTTGGTGCAGAGTGGCTGCTTGTGGCACATAACCCAGTTGTTTGAGCATGAGAAAGGGGACAATGATGCATAGTTCGTCGTAAGACGTTTTCAGTTCCTGCTTGCTCATGAAACCGATTTTCTTCTGGTTACGGATGTCTCGCAGCGTATCGAGGAGTGGGTCACTCAGCTCTATGGTGCGACCGCGAATGCCGTCGCACAGCCTGCCTTGCTGCGAATAGAAGAGAAATATGGTAGGCGTCCACCACGCCAGCGAGGCAATGCCAGGCAGTTTGTGTAGTTTTTCTTTGCGCTCGCCGCTGATGGTCTGCCCCGCGCCGGCATGTATTTCGATGCTCAAACCTACCCGGTCCATCAATTGTTCGCCGTTACGCCGGAATGCCAGAAAGCTGCCAAGGAGTACCACCAACACCGCCATGGAAAGAGCGATGGCGACCAGGTTGATCAGGGTGAAGGCACGATTGGCGCCATGCCACAGATCTCTCCACACATACTTGAGAGTGTAAATTGTCCGCATCGTCAACACCTTTACGGAAATATTTCGACTTCCAGCCAGGCATAAGGCGTTAAGTTCTCCGCTTCCTGCCACCATCTTTTCTTTTTGCGCACGATGTTCATGTTGTCTGAGGTGACGGCCTTCTCTGTTTCTTTTTCTTCTGCCACCATGAGCAAGCGATCACAGGTAAAATCGAGTTTCTTGATGATGTCGTTGCGGAAATCGTTGTTGCGCGCCTTTGTGACGAAATCGTCGAGTGTGTATTGCAACAGCCCGTTCATAAACGGCAGGCCGCTGTGTTGCACAATGAGGTTGTCGAGCGGCTCATCCGGGGGTATGGTGTCTATGCCAAACATCGTTTGCAACAATGTTTTCCATATCTGCACATACTGTTCAGGCCTGGAAGCACTCTTGAGTTCGAGCGACAGGCTCGACAAAAAGCCGATGAGGCGGCTCAATTCGATCTTGTCTATCAAAAGCCTTACCTGCGCTTGTTGGATGTTGCTGAACGGCTGGTATTCGCAGACCCAGCCTTTGCTGTAAAACACACCCTTGCTGCGCAGCTCGGTGAGGGCGATCTTGTGTCGCTGCAGGAAACTGTCGAGGCGTGTTTTCAACTGCGGCACGTAAAACGTCGGCGGCACATTGGTCACCACCTCCGGCTGCAGTGACATCAGGTGCATGAGTCTGCTGTATCGCTGCCACAGGGCGTCCCAATTTTTGTCGTAGCGTGCGATCACCTCGTCGGGATGAAAGCCGAGGGCGAGGTCGTTGATGGCTTCATCCACCAGGGGAATTTCCTGATTGTAGAGATCGAGCAGTATCTCCAGGAGATTTTCGAGATGGAAACTTTTAGGCCGGTAATTGTTTTCGGCCGCCGACAAGAGAAAATAGCCACCTTCGCCAAGGCTTTTGCCAAGTTCGGTCATCTGTCGGGCAAACGCTTGCACGCTCGGCATGACGGCGTATTTGTCGTGATCTTCAAATTGTGCGGCCCATAACCGAATCGAGTTTTTCTGCAACTCTTCTTTGATCTCCGGCATGGTCAATTTAGTTACATCCTGCGGGTCTTCCGCCGCGTGGTTGCCGGTAACGCCGACAGTGACGAGGCAGCGTGTACTACCTTCGCGCCATTTTATGTTTTGTGCCACCATGTCGAGTCCATAGTACAAAGATTTTGTCTCGTAGCGACCGCCGCGATAAAATTCGTTGTACAGTTCACGTAGCATGGTATGCAGGTCGGGGAAAAAATCGTAGATATGGATGACCTTGGGCTGAAAAAGCCTGCCACGTCGGTAGGGGTATTGGCGGTTTTTCTCGAAATCATGGTAAAACGCCATGCCCCAGGCGATGTCCAGTTTTATTTTGGTTTTTTCCGTCTCTATTTTTTTTACCATCTTCTGCAAAGCAATAGTGATTTTATCTCGCATGGCCGGGCTGGCTGAACCGTCTATGAGCAGCAGCATGTCCAGGCGATACAGTTTGACTTTTTCTTCCTTGATCCTGGCGATTGTTTCTTGCGTATCGTCACTTTTTTCGCCACTCAGAAAGGCGATCTCAAAAAGGCGTTTCTGATCTACAGTCTTGCTTTGCAGCAAAGGGTAACACAACATGTTGTACTGCCAGGATGCGTCGCTGGTTTCCTGCGAGATTGCGCCATTGCTGCTCGCTTGCACAGCCGCGTCGCTGGTTTGGTAGATGCGGACCAGACCCTGCTTTTGCTCTTGCTCTTTTGCCAGGCGCAACTTTTTGGTGGTAGTCTGGTAATTGACGGCAAGTCGCGTATTCCATTCGTGGCAATTTTTTTTGTGAATCCAGCCGAGTACGTCGCGTCCCGGATCTTCCAGTGTTATACTGGGAGAAGTGCCGATGAGATGATAATCTTCCGTTTCCTTGTAGATGTAGAAGAAAGAGAAAAGCGGGGTCTTGTGTAGTTCGCCAGCATCGTGTACGGGTGCGGCATACACCGGCACACGGTTTTCCTGCCGGTTGTTGAAAACAATGATGCGGCGATAGATTTTATTGACAGTACGCAGCGACTCAAGCTGGTCCAGAAGATGCTCTTTTTGCACCCAACCAATGCGCGTTTCCAGTTTAAGATCGCGGTCATCCGGGGCGGGCTGCCCCACATAATAGTGATCTGGTATTTCTTTGTAGACGAGATAGTTGGTCCATATCGGCAAGGTACCCTTTTGGCGATACGATTTAGTCACCATCACTTCGGCATCGCTTCTACACACAATCACCTGCATCACTGTACCGTCTTTCTGTAACGGCGGTGCCCCGACGCGCGGGGGAGTCATCTGGCTGCTTGTCTGTGCTGCGATTTCATGCTGGAACATGTTTATGGCCAAAACCAAACATAGGCCGATAGCCAGTTTGTTGTTACTCCACATACCCTCTTGCCTTTCCAATTACCTTCTATGAAACATGAAAATTTGCCGAGCTGGGGCTCGGCGTTCCCAGGAGTTTCATCTTGAATAAAACCAAATTTTGCTCACACCAAGTGTCTGTTTTTCTGCATTATACTCTCTTTTCCCAACAATAGCAATAATTTGCTCGTGGCTACGGCCCCATCTCACCGGCGATGTTGGTGGCCATGATCTGCCGGATGCTTGCCATGTCGTTTGTCTGTGCCAGTGTCCACATCAGTTTGACCGTCGCCGTTTCCAGCGTCATATCGGCAGCGGAGATGGCGCCGGCCACGATGGCCTTCTGCCCTGTTTCGTATGTACCGAGAATTGTGGTACCTCCAGCGCACGAAGAAATGAGCAGCACCGGTATGGCACGCTCTGTGGCACGGGCGATCAGGGACAACAGTTCGTTTTCGGTATTGATATTGCCGGGTCCAAAGCCACGGATGATGATGCCGCGATACCATTTTTCCTCGATGATGTCACTGAGAATGTGCGGCTCAAAACCCGGGAAAAGGCTTAAGGAGATGACGCGGGTAGAAAACTGTGACTGAAGTTTGAGTTCTTTTTTTGGTCTTGAGAACGGCGACTTGTGCGGAAAATATTTGATGTCAACGCCGATTTCGCCAAGCAGTGGATATTGCGGCGACCAGAAAGCGTCTATTTTTTGTGCGTATTGCTTGGAACTGCGATTACCGCGCATGATTCTGGTGTCGAACACGAGAGCCACTTCACGGATGCGGCGGTGCGCTGCCACCTTGACACTGTTGAACAAATTGAACATCGAATCGCTGCCGAGTTCAGAAATCGGTTTTTGCGCGCCGGTGAGAATCACCGGTTTGTGCAGGTTGACCAAGGCAAACGATAGCGCCGAGGTGGTGTAAGAGAGCGTATCTGTGCCATGCGTGATGACAAATCCGTCATACTGGTGGTACTTTGCATAAATCACGGCAGCGATTTTTTGCCATATTTCCGGTGTCATGTTGGAACTATCTATGTCAACTACGAAATGCGAATCGAGGCAAGCCTCTTTTTTCATCAGGGCGAATGTATTGGTAATTTCTGCCGTGTGTTTAGCCGGTACCCAAGAGCCCTGGCTATTCTTGGCCATGCTGATGGTACCGCCGGTAAAAACGAGAAGAATCTTGGGGACTTTTTTGCCGGGCATGTTGCATCCTTCTCTACTGAGCCAGTCTTACCCCGAGGTAAGCCTGCCGCTCAGTCGCCGGGAAAGCATTGCGGCGAAAGGTAAACAATTCGTCGTCGCTATTGAGCCACGAGCCACTACGACACACTTTTTTGTTATTGCTGCCAGGTGGCAACGGATCTTTGGCCGGAGCACTCGCGTAATAGTATGGTTCATAGTTATCATGGCACCATTCCCAAACATTTCCTGCCATCTCGTGACAACCGTAAGGCGAAACGCCATCTTTGAAACTGTCTACAGGCGCGGCATACACATAGCCGTCGCGTGGTAGATTCGCATTGGCACGCTTGGCAGTGAGCGGCTCATTGCCCCAGGGATAACGCCGATGGACAACAGGGTTGTTGATAAAAGTCAGCACGCTACCTGCGACATTTTGCCAATCAGGGATTTCCAGGCCGCCGCGTGCCGCTTTTTCCCACTCCGCTTCCGTAGGTAGTCTTTTCTGCGCCCATTCGGCGTAGTCTTGGGCATCTTGCCAACTAAGACCGACCACCGGCTGCAGCACGTCGTTGAAACTGGATTCGGTCAGATATGGTGTATCACTATGCCCGGTAGCATCCATGAACTTGAGGTATTGCTCGTTCGTAAGCTCATATTTATCCAGATAAAATGCCGAGAGGATGATTTGCCGCTCAGGCTTCTCCGTGTCGTTGCCGATATTGTCATCTCCTCGCCAGAAAGGGCCTGGCGCAATGTACACCATGCAGCTCTGGTCTTTTTCCCACACATAATCGCCACGTACCTGGGTCTTTTGCATGCCTTCCGGCATTGGCTCACCGAACCATCCCTTGTTGCCTTTTGCCGGTGAAATATCTATGGGATCTGTGGGTCTGGCATTGTTTTGTGACGGTTGGCTTCGGCCTGGCCATAGTTCAGGGAAAAAGAACCACAACACGCCCGCCGCGACAGGCACTAAGAATAAGAAAAGGAGCAGCCACAACACTCGCGACCGACGCTTGGGGACGGTAACTTCTTTGCCGGGTCTGCTGCCTACCATCTTCTGAGGCATACGCAGATTGGGTGGATTGGGCGGTTTTTTGCCGGCAGGAGGCATCTGTGATGGTAAAACAAGCGGTGGGCGCACGTATTGTGGAGCCGTCGCCGGCATCTCTTTCCTCGGCATCGCTTTAACTCCGGCAATCGGCGGTGGAGCCATTATATCCGCCACGACATGCGCTATATTATCGGGTTTCGTGGCTGGTGTCGTTTCACTGTTTCCCAGAATCGGTTGCCACTTGCCAGCGTTATCTTCCAGTGGCTTACGCACGGGTGGTTCCGGCAGATTCGGACGTTTTTCCGATTTTGCCTCAGCCGACGGCGACTCGGCACTGCTTTCGTCGTCGAAAATTACGCCGGCAAACGATATCGCTCTTTGCTCCGTAGCGGCGACCTCGCTCTTCTCCTCGACATCATTGAGAAAGGACATCGCTTCTTCCTCCCTAGCGGCGACATCTCTTTTCTCCTCGACACCCTTACCGCTGAGGCTACCTTTTTCCTCTTGTTTCTCGATTTTGTATGTGGGGAATTTTTCAGGGCTGGCAAGCTGTTCTCCCTGCTGAATTTTCCGCGCCAGCTTGAACTTTCTGCCTATCTCTTTGATGGCTGAAGTCTGTTCCCTGGCCTTAGGCAGAGCATTGAGGAATTCCTGTGCCGTCTGATAGCGGCTTGCCCGGTCTTGCATGATAGCTTTCATGATGATACTCTCGACGTTCGCCGGCACGCTAGGAATGAACTGGCTCGGCTTCGGCAGCGGATCGTTAAATTGCCGATACATGGCCTCCAGCACATTTCTGCTCTGGAACGGCTTCTGTCCTGCTACCATTTCGTAAAAGATGAGACCTACGGCATAAAGATCGCTTCGCTGGTCAATCTCTTCGCCGGCAATTTGCTCCGGAGACATATAAAACGGCGTTCCCATAACACTATGTGTTACAGTTTCATCCTGTCCTGGTTGTCGCATGAGCTTGGCGAGGCCAAAATCCAGAATTTTAACACACTCTTTCTCGTTTTCGCTCTCGCCGGTAATGATTAAATTGGCGGGTTTTATATCGCGGTGGATGATATTGCGGCTGTGAGCCTCTTTGAGCCCTTCCAACACTTGCCTGACAATTTCCAGGCTATGGTTGACATCGCATTGCCAGTTATCTTTTAAAATATCCTGCAATGTTCTGCCTGCTACGAAGTCCATCACCATGTAAGGGGCTTGATTGGGCAACAAGCCAAATTCACGAATGGTGATGATGTTACGGTGTATCAGCCCCATGCTCAATTCTACTTCGCGCAAAAATCTTTTATAGATCGTTTCATCGGCGGCATATTGAGGCAGGATCATTTTCAAGGCGAAGATATTGTTGTGTTCCAGCACGGTGTGCTGCACTTTGTAGACGACACCCATGCCGCCACTGCCTAGTTTTTCCAGAATGCGGTATTTGTCAAGAATCACCTCTCCTGCTTTGAGGCTGGTAATAGCTGCCGGCAAAGTGGGTCGTGACGAGGATGACGGCGGCGTATCCGTTCTCGGCGACGGCACATCAAGGAAATCGGCGGTCGTCATTTCTTCATGGGAGCTCTCATGTTCTTGAGAGGAAGATTCCAATAGGTTTTCGTGTTGCAGCAAAGAAAAAATAGCATCCGCCTGGTGATTGGTCAACAGCTTTTCCTGCAACAGAATTTGCGCGATATTGTCAGGAACATCGCTGTGTCCATGCCTTCGCAGAAGGTCGTTGACGACCGAGTTTTGCAAGTAGTTCAGTTGCAACGCATATTGGATGAATAATTTTTCATAGCGCATAAACCGGCCTTTTCGTCGAGTCTCCTAGTTCCTGTATTTCCAAAAAATAACCCGCAGCTGGTTGTCAAATTCTTCTAACGAGCTTGTATTGGCCGCCGTATGCAACAGCACCTCCAGGGTTTCCAAAGAATTGATGCGGCTCACTCTTTGCGCCAGTTCGTCAGGTACTTGTCCCACTTTTTTGAGCAAAGCAATTACCGCCCGCTGCATGCCTTGTGTCAATCCCTGTTGCAAACCTTGTTCGATTGCCTTGGGTAACGCCTGCTGCTCACCTTCCTTGACGCCTTTCTGCATACCTTGCTCGACTCCCTGGCTAAGACCCTTGGCAATGCCCTCTTGTAAGCCTTCTTCACGGCCTTTCTGCAAACCCTGCTGAAAACCTTGTTCTTTCACCTTTTGCAACACTTTGGGGCACAAGCTCTCAGCGATCTCCTGACGATCTAACGACACGCCTATCTCCTTGTCATAAAGCTCAGGATGTAGTTGTTTCAGCCAGAACAACATGACACCGTTTTCCGGTGTCATGTTGATGGCATGAGTAAACTCCTTGATGTGTTCGTGCCAGCGTGGATAGCGCCGCTGGTAAGCCTCCACGACCGGGCGCGACTGGAATGGCAAGAAATACCAGTATTCCTCTTTGTTCATCGGTATTTCATCGAGTACAAAAACGTAGGCGGGCGCCTCGGCAGTGAGCCGATAGATCCATGGTTCTCGCCCTCGTGGCTCACCACTAAAGTGAGCTACAGAGGGTTGCTCCTTGCTGTCCACCGGCACGTGCCACTTGGACATTCTCTGTACATCGAGTCTGGCGGCGGTCAGCATGGTAAGTGTGATGCTCTTGCCCTGCGCACGAGAGCTTGTGGCCGCGATGTACAATGCACCCAGTCCCTGCATGATGTCTTCTTTATCCAGACTTCCCGGCGACGGTTTGAGATAGAACAAATTGATCTCGCCCAGATAGGGAAACGGGCTTGGGCGTCGCAGGAGTTCCTTGGGCAGCTCGCACACCAGGTCAAGATTGCCGTAGCCAAGCGGCAGCGTGGCCTCTGCATCCACGCCGAAGTACCTTTTTAACACATAGCACACCAAATCTTTGTAGTAACGTCTGCTATCTGGCATAATGTTCGATCCCGCACTAGTCCCAAAACAAGCGAATAGCCCGCAACAGACCAAACTCGGAAAAAATTTCAATTCCAAATATAAAACTTCGCCCTGAAGATCAAAAGCAAGTCA
>JAGVGO010000046.1 GCA_020057085.1 Planctomycetota bacterium
TTAATTGCCCGCCCTCCCCATGGGCAAACGACATGGCAAGCTGAGAGTAACTTACCACCATGGGGAGGGTTGGGTGGGGCCGCACCAACAAGGCGCTGGTTCGTGTAATTTGCCCCTCCCAACCCTCCCCTGAGAGCCTTGCGAAATAGATATTTCAAAGCAAATGCCCAGGGGAGGGCGGGCAAAAAATCTGTCTTTCTTTTATTTCCAATAATGTCTAAACATCAAACATCAAACATCAATGTTACTTGCTGCGAAGGAAATTCACCGCTTCCTTAGGAATCTCCATAGAGATGAAGGCATAGGCCGGCAGTGGCGCAGGAATTTCGGGGAAGACGGTGTGCCAGGCGCGTTTGCGGATAAAATACTGATAGCTTTTCATATCGTTCACCAACTCCGGCAGGGCCGCCTCACGGTCGCCGCGCCACAACAGATATGCTGCCTGGCGGCCGGCACACTGGATGTCTCCCTGATAAGGCATGCCAAGAGCGCGGTTTTTGCCCAACATCGCCACATATTCGCGTACTGTCGGCAGAAAGAACATATCTTTTTCCTGGCGCAGACGCCACAAGGCTGCCGCCTGCATGAGATAGCTGTGGCGTGAAGGCGAAGCGATGATATCGAGCGCCTGGCCAGGTTCGGATTTCCGCATGATAGCAAGGGCACGGCGGGTCTGTTCCATAATTTCCGGCAACAGCTCACGTGCAGTAGGGATGATCGTGCCATCGAGGTAGAGTACGAGGCCGTAAGGGATGATGCGTCCGTCGCTGGCATAGAAAATGTGCGGCGCATGCAGCTCGATCAAGAGCGGCAGATTTTCCGGCATGTCGCGGCGCAAACCAGAGACATAGGTGTATGGCTGGCGGTCGCCACGCGGACATCCACAATATTGCGCGGCAAGCCCGTTTTTTTTCAGACTTTCCAGAGTGTCGGGGAATTGTCCCTCATGGTCGGCATGTTGGAACAGGGCAAAAGCCACTTTCTCTGCCAAATGGCGGCAGAATTCTGCCTGTTTGGCTTCGCCTACGGCGGCCGATTCCTGGAAACCCAGCAAACACAGCAGTAGCAAAAAAAGTGAGGTGATGCCGGCGATGATAAACCGGCGGCGGTGTTTGTACATAGTTTTTTCCTTAGACTCTGTCTAAAAATAACTTCACATTCTTGAGGGCACTTTTATCAATCTACTTCGTTGCTTCTCGCTTACAGAGCCAGGCTATGCGGCGCTCGTCGCGCCTCGTATATTGATAAAATTACTCCACAATAATGTAAATTTATTTTTAGACAGAGCCTTATTTTTACACGATCGGTAATGGACAAAAACGGTCGCGGTATTTGTTGAAACGCTCCGTGAAATAGGCAAGGCGGCCCTCTTCCCAGCCAACAAGCCGGGAGGTACACGTGCTGACGGCAAACAAAAGTTCCACCATGCCATACCAGTCACGCAGGTGGATATTTTCGGCCGCCACCCTGTTCTGCTCACCCTGATTGTGATAGCAGGCAAGAGGCACGGCCAGTCCCGATGCCGGATAAGCAAAGGCGTTGAAAAGTGCGCCTTCGCACGTGCCACCATCGAGGAGCCGGCGCTGGAAGAGGAAGCCGGCATCTTCGCCAGCCAATTCTTGCGCTACCTCGCTCAGAAAAGTAGAAATTTTTGCATCGAAGATAGCCCGTTTGTCGCCCAGTCTTACCACTACCCCTTTGCCTTGCTCGGCAAGCGGGAGCATCTTGCTCGCTTCCAGCGAAACGATGGGCAGCTTGTCGGGCAAGATATTGCTCATCGCCAGACCGTAAGCGCCGATGAAACCGATCTCCTCGGCGCGTGTGAATATCGCGTAGACATAAGCTCTGGCCTTGCGTTCTACCAACAGTTCGAGCAATGCCAAGATGGCGGCGCAGCCGGCCAGGTCATCTATGGCCCGGCTGTAAACGATCTCGCCTTCCTGGCGAAACGGCGGTAACTGGTGCATGGCAAAACCGGCAACGACAGAATCCGGCAATACACCGGCGTAAGAGGCCAGCACATGCGTCGCCTTAGGCGCAGCTCCCGACGTGCCTTGCGCAGGGGAAACGGCGGTGGGCTGCGGTTGGGTCGTGGGTGGTGCGGGTGCATACACGAGGTCTTCTACCGACAGAATGGTTTCTTCTCCCTGGCAAAAGAACGACAGTTTGTCCGCCTTGGCCGGGCAGGCTGCACCGCCATAAAACGCCAGCTTGAAACACCCATTTTTTATGCTTTCCAGCAGAAAGCCGGGATGATCCATGTGGGCCACGCAGCCGAGTGGCGGCAGCTTGGTATCGCCCGCGTATTCTGCGATTAAATTGCCGTAGCCGTCTTGCCGTATGGGCAGTGCCAGCCTGTACACAAAATTTTGCACATAGCGCATGACTTCCTGTTCATGCAAAGGTGCCGTGGGCAAAGAGACCACTTCCTGTAAAATTTTTCTCTGCTTCTCGCCGATAATGCTCATCTATTCTCCCTGATCTTGATTTGGCTATAACGTAAATTCTTGATAGTTTCCGCTACAAGGCGGCGCGTACATGACTTTGAGAGAACGCTCCGCCGGGCAAAACAGCATGGAGCAGGTAGTGGCGAAATAAGACGAATGACGGCAGATGGTGTTGTCCGAACTGTGTCCGTCAGTGCCGTGATCACGCATAATGTGTTCGAGATCGGATGTGGTAAGAGTGCCGATCTTGCTCGTTAGCTCGGCGGCGCGGGCAAATCGCACTTCCGAAGACTCGTGCATACGGATGCCGAGCAGAGCCTTGACCGCTTTTCTGGTATAGCAAACATCATGCGGTATTTCCAGCTTTTGTAGTCCGCTATCGAGATAATGGTTGGTGTTGATCAGCACATGGTCGCGTGGCTCGCGCCTTGCCGCATGGGACTGGGTAAGTTCCATTGTACACATGTCACCGCCGGCATCGGCGACCATCAGGAGCGCGCCGCCACAATGCCGTGCCTGGCTTAGAAACTGCACCGCCTCGGACGTAGTGCGACAGGTTTCCAGTGTTTCCTGGACGAGAATGCTGATCGGCACCATAGCCCCCGGCCGATCCAGGCCATAGCCATAGTTGTAGCAGACTACCAGGCCGTGTTCGTTGATGCCGTCGTGGTTGCCGGCCAGCGGAGCGGCGGAAACACTCAGCACGCGATAGCGATTTTTCGGTGCATCCAGGCGGGTGATGTATTGATCGCTGAAGTGAACCGGATAATCGAAATTTTTGCCGATCACTGGTTTACCATTGGCCGATTTCGGCCCGCGCACGCCTATCGCCGTACAGCCACGCAGCGCCACTTGTGGTTTGTTGAGTTCGACTTCAAAAGCCTGGAGCAGCAAGATAAAACCGACGGAAACGCCGGCACCACGCGCAATGCCGCAAATACGCCGGTATTGCTCCGTGTATAACTTGCGAATGGCCGGCGCATACTGTACGCAAGAGGCCAGGCTGCCCAGCCGGATCAAAAGTGGCATAGGCAGAAAAAACGGCCGCCGCAGTTGTGTCTCTTCGGCATTGGCAACCACCGTGCGTGCAGCCTTGAGTTGGGCGGACAGCGTCTGCCCCTGCTGCAATCCCATGCTCGCATGATCGCCGCTACATTTATAGCATTCTATCGAGGGTTTATTTTCACTCATTTTTTTTCCTGATTATATAGTTTTATTTATCTTATTCCCAGTGGCTTACGCCCTCACTTTTATACACGATTTTTACAAGTATAGTAGTAGCATTTTATTACAGACGATGATATGCTAATAATTCGAGCGTAAATTTACGATTTGAGAA
>JAGVGO010000006.1 GCA_020057085.1 Planctomycetota bacterium
AAAACTGGCGAAGCTGGAACAGAATCGTGAAGCGGCTATTGCTTTTTATCAAAGAGCACTCGAACTCAGCCCCAAAGACAGAGAAATTTTGCAAGAAATCGCCCAAATTTTCTGGGACAAAGGGCAGCTTGACGTATGGTACGAATACCAGCTGCGCCAGCTTGCTGCGCTCGAAGCCACCAATGAAAAAGTGCGCATGCTGCATGATATAGCGGAGAAGCTGGGAGAACGTAAGGATCAACGTGAGCAGGTGATCAAATGTTACGAAATGATCATCGAGCTGACGCCGCAAGACCGTCAGGCAATCGAGAAATTGATCCATGCCTATCGTCAGGAACGGCGGCCTGAGGCGCTGCTCAAAATTTTGTTGCACAAAGCCAAATATTGTTCACTGGCAGAACGGGTAGCCACCTATTTTCAGGTTGCCAAACTGCTTTCCGAATCGCTCAACCTGGAAGAAGAGGCTCAGGTCTATTACAAAAAAGTCCTGGAATTACAAGAGGACAACTATGAATCGCTTGATCATCTCAAAGAGCAGCATATGAAGACTGGCAATTACCAGGAGCTGGTGGAGAACATCCAAAAGAAACTCACTCTCGACCCTGCACGCGCCGCCGAATACCATTACGAAATAGGCAAGATCTACCGAGATTTGTTGCAGGATTTGGACAAGGCAATAGATGCCTTTCATAAGGCAATAGATGCCGATCCACGTTACTGGCCTGCCTTTGAAGCACTACTGCCTTTACTGCGTAGCCGCGCGCTGTGGGATCGTTACCTGGCGCTGGCGGAACGTGCCCTGCTCATTATCAAGGATGTGAGAGAAAGAATCCAGTTACATGTCGGTGTTGCCGAAATCTATCTGAAAAACGGCCAAAACCAACGTGCCGAAGAGCATTTCCTGGCGACCTTGCGCTACGACCCTGCACACGCTCATGTGTTGGAAAAGCTGGCAAGCATGTACCAACAGGAACGACGCTGGCAAAATTATATCGAAATTTTGCAAACAGCCGCCCGTTTTCTGGCAACACCGGAAGAACTGCCGAAAAAATATGCGGAAATTGCCCGTGCTTATGCCGAGATCGGCCGCTATCCTGAAGCGGTTCAGTTCTATGAAAAAGCTCATCATCTGTTGCCGTTTGCCGAGAATATTCTGGTGGAACTGCAACAGGCTGTGCAACATACCGAAGATGAAGAACTTTTGGTCTACTGTCTCGGCATGCGCGCGCGTTTTTGCGAAAGCAGCGAGCAGGCATTGGCTTTATTGATGCAGCTCGGCGAGTTGCACCTCAAACGCAAAGAGACAGCCGAGGCCATCCTCGTGTATGAAGATGCCTTGGCACGCAAGCCACACAGTAGCGAAACCATCAATGCCCTGCTCAAGCTTTACCGCGATAAGGGTGAACATCAAAAACGCTTCGATCTCCTGGAGCGTAAAAGCCGGCTGTTGCAAAAACCGGAATTGCAGGCCGCTTTTTATGAAGAAATGGCGACCGTGGCGGAAGATTGTCTGGCACGTCCGCAAGCGGCGGTTACCTGCTGGGAACGTTTACTCTCTATCTCGCCGCAGCATGCTCTGGCGCTCGAACGAGTGACCTCGCTCTATCCGCAATTGCAAATGTGGCATGCTCTCGCCAGGTTATATCGAAAAAAAATCGAGATGGCGACGGGTGACAACAAAAAGCAGCTCGCCATCTGGCGCGAGCTGGCCAAACTGTACGAGGATCATGTTGATGACCTATGGGAACTCAAGAACTTTTACAAGCAAATCCTTGCGCTTTCTCCTGGCGACACAGCGGTCTTGAATACGCTGCAAAAACTTTGTCACAGATTGCAAGATTGGCCTGGCCTCATCGAAGCGTACCAACAGGAGGTGCAGGTTTGCAAATATGACAGCAGACTCCTCGAATTATTCCAGGAGATGGGCAAAATCTACCAGAGTTATCTGCCCGACATTGACCAGGCCGTTGCCTGCTTCCACAAAGCACTTGAATATGATTCGGAAAATTATGAAATCTGGAAAAATCTGCACTACCTCTATCTCTTGAAGCACGATTACCAGCACGCTATCGGTATGATAGACCGCGAGCTGAAGCTCCTGGCCGACCCTGAGCTCGAAGCCAACCTCCTGGTGGAAAAAGGTATTCTTTACCGCGACCGTCTATTCAATTCCAGGCTGGCCATCCAGGCCTTTGAGGAGGCGCTTGCACTTTGCCCTACTTTTATGGAGGCTTTCGAGGCTCTGGAGGCTGTTTTCCGCCGCGAAAAGAAATATGGTGATCTTTTGCAACTCCTCATCAGCAAGCAAAATTTGGTAGCACCCGAAGATGTCACTGGGCTACAGGTGGAAATCGCCCGTATCTATCAGGAACACCTGGATAAAGATGCGGAGGCAGAAGAATATCTGCTCAAAGTTCTCAAAGAACACCCGACCAACAACGAGGCCAGCCGGCGATTGGTACGGATCTATTACAAACACGAGCAGTGGGAAAAATTGCAGAATTTCTACCAGAGCCAACTCGGTTACTTGCGCGATGCCAGGCAAAAAGCCGCCGCCTTGTTGGCACTGGGAAAATTGTGGGAAGAAAAATTGCATGATACAAGCAAAGCCGCCTCTTACTATGTCCAGGTACTGAACCACGAATCGGCCAATCTTCCCGCCATCAAATCGCTACAAAAAATTTATGAAAAAGAAAACCGTGGGGCGCTGGCCGAGGCGTACCTTGCCGAATTGGCAGTACCAGATGTGCTGCCGCGCCGACGTATTACCTTGCACCTCACCTGCGCCGAACTGTTTGCCACTCGCCTTGACAAAAAAGATTGGGCCGTCACTCATTACCAACAGGTACTTAAGCTTGACCCCGACAATATCCTTGCCATGCGAGGACTACAGGCCATCTATCGCGAACGCAATGAACATGGCGAGCTGGCAAAAATGTTATTGGCCGAGTTATCACTGGAAAAAGACAGCCAACGCCTACTACTTCTTCATCTGGAACTCAGTGACATCTTTCTCACGCTGCAAGATGCCAATGAAGTGATCAAACATTTAGCCAAAGCACATCGCTATCGTCCGGAAGACGGCAAAATATTGGAAAAGCTCAAAAATATCCTGCGTGAAAAAGAGTGCTGGCGCGAGTATGTGGAATATCTGGACGAAGAGATGGAACAGGTATCAGTGGTCGAGCAGAAGCAACGCTTTCATCTGGAACTGAGCCACATCTACCAAAATAAGCTGAAAGAGAGCAAGAAGGCGATTGAGCACCTGGAAAAAGCGTGTGCACTCGGTGCGGTAGAAACAGACGCATTGCATCGTCTGCAGACAATGTACGCACAAAGCGGCATCGCCGAGAACGCGCGCAAATTGATTGGGGTATATGAACAAGAACTGGCCAGCACGCACGAGAAGAAACGCGCGGCGGAACTGTGGCAACGTATCGGCAATATCTACGACGAACACTTGAATGCTGCCGACAAGGCTGCAGCAGCCCTTGAGGAAGTGGTGAAGCGGCTGCCTTTGCAGAGAGATGCCTACAATAGCCTCGCCAAACTGTATATCAAGCTGGAAAACTGGCCACGTCTGGCCCAGTTGTTGCTGGATATGTCTCACATCACGACCGAGCAGAAGGAAAAAGAAGAACTGCTGCTCAAAGTGAGTAATATCTGGGAAAAAAAACTGCAAGACAACACCAGAGCCATGGGCTATTACCAAATGGTATTCACCCTCAATCCCAAAAGTCTGGCGGCATTACAGGGTATGCGTCGTTTGAGCGAACTAGACAAAAACTGGCACAGTGTTTTGGCTTTGCTGTATCAGGAAGCAGATTTGAGTTCCGGTACGGAACGTGCCACCATTTACTTGAAGATAGCCAAAATATGGGAGTCACGGCTCAATCTGGTGCGTCAGGCAGCGGATGCCTATCTCGAGGTACTCAAAAACTATTTTCACCAGGGAACGGCCGAACACTTACTTACTTTACTCAAAGGCATGAAGGAACACGAACTGTTTTGCGAAGTAATCCCCAAGGTTATCCGCCGTACCAAAGATGCGGAAGCAAAGGCTACCCTGCTTACCCAGCTTGGCGATATTCTGTGGCGCGAGGTCAATCGTAGCGAAGAGGCCATAGATGCTTACCAGAAAGCCTTGCAATGCGTGCCGAAAAAGCTGGAGCCGCTCTCCGGTCTCGAAGAAATTTACCACAAGCTGGAAGCGTGGCAGGAACTGGCAAAAACGAAAGAACACAAGCTCGAGATTATCACCAGCAGTACGCAGATTCGCAAACTGCATCTCGAACTTGGTACACTGTGCGAAAACCGCCTGTACGATGAAAAAAAGGCCATTTTCCATTACGAGCGTGCGTTGGAACTGTCGCCTTACGATTTCAGTCTCATGCACACCCTCGAACGCCTGTACCAGGAATGGGGATATTTTCACCGCTACATCGAGGTGTGCCAACGTGAAAGCGAAATTTGCGAGGACGTGAATCGGCGCAAGACACTCTATCTGGAGATTGCCAACACATGGGAATACAAGCTGCTCGACGATATTCACGCCACGCAGAGCCTTGAGAAAATACTCGAAATCGAACGCGACCACGCCGGAGCCATCGCTTCTTCATTGCGTCTGTACGAACGTAACCACGACTATCGTAATCTGGTGCGCCTCTACGACATTGTCGCAGAAAAAGAAAAACAACAAGGCAACCAGAGCAAATGGGTCACCTTGAAGCTCACTATCGGGCATGTACTCAAAGACAAGCTGTATGACCACACAAAAGCGGAACAGGTGTTTCGCGAAGTGCTGGAGGCCTCACCGAAAAACCAGGAAGCGCTGTCAGCTCTCGAGAAAATGTTCCAGAACACCAACAATCTGCTCCAGTTGTCGGAAATCATCTTGCACAAAATTCAGTTGAGCCAGGATCTTATGGAAAAGGCACAACTCTACCTGCAACTGGGACAGCTTTACGAAAAGCAGGATAATCGCGCCAAGGCGATAGAGGCATATGCGCAGGCGCATGCCATTCAACCGCAAAACAGGCAACTGGTGGAAAACCTGTGCCGACTCTACCGGGCGGCAGGCAATGTACAGGCTCTCTTGCAGAAGAATCTGGAACTGAGCTTTCTGACGGAAAAGGAAAGCGAAAAAATATCACTTTACTGGGCCAACTGCAATCTGCTCAAAGATGCTCCGGCGCAGGAAATATTACCCTATCTGGAAAAAATCATCGCGCTGCAGCCACAGCATGGCGAAGCAATGAACATGCTGACCGCACTGCTCCAGCAACAAGGTGCATGGGACAAGCTCGAAAAGTACCTTGGCGTGTGGATTCAGCACGAAACTGACCCCAAGAAACAAAGCCTGCTTTACGCCCAACGCGCTGAAATCTATCTGCGCCAGATGAACGCACGCGACAAAGCAAGCAGTGATTTAGAGGCCGCTCTAGGCAAAGACCAGAGCAATCTGCCCGTCTTGTTGACGCTGGCAGATATTCATTACCAGAGCGAAGCATGGGACAAGGCCGAACCGCTCTATGAACTCGCTATGCGCTGGCCGGAACAAGAACAGGTCAAGAGTCGCAACTGGGGCGAGTTGGCTTTTCGCTGGGGCAGACTGGCTGAACTTTTGAAAAAAACGCAGATCGCGCTGTTGCGCTATCAGAAGCTGCTCGATGTGCTGCCCGAACACCTGGGGGCTCTCAAATCGCTCGGCAATATTTACTATGAGAGTAAGCAATGGGAGCAATCGCTGCTCATTTACATGAAAGCCAACAATCTCAAATTGAACGAAGCTGAACAGGCGGAAGTGCTACTGCGTCTTGCCATTATCAAAGATCGGCTCGGTATGACCGAAGGCGCCATCGAAGGGTATCTGCGAGTACTCGACAAAAACCCTAAAGACACCGTTATCCTTGAATCACTGGGTTCCCTCTATCTGGCAAGAAAAGAAGAGGAAAAGGCATACCAATGTTTTGCCCGTTTGCATCAGATCGGGCAGGATATAAACGGCAAAAAACGCACACTGGTGTGGCTCGGCAAAATTGCTGAAGCCATGCAAAACGTAACTTCTGCTATCGCGGCTTATGAGGAACTTCTCACTTTACAAGAAGCAAGTAAAGAATGGCTACGCAAGCTGCTGCCGCTGTATATCCAGGCAAAAGACTGGGACAAGGCGGCAAAGTGTGGCGAACAGGTGTACCAGATGCTGACGACAGAGCCGGAGAGAGTAGAAATCGAGATGCTGCTCGGCAACGTCTTGTGGGAAGGCTACCACAATCAAGAGAAGGCGATTTTTTACTACGAAGCGGTGCTGACGAAAGTGCCGACATATCTCGCAGCGGTGCGCGCCATCGCCGGTATCTATCAAAACCTCGGCAACTGGGAGGAAGTGGCCAATACCTATTACAAATGTATGCAGCGTTTCCCAGCCGAAGCCAAGGAACAGAAAATTCCTCTGTTGCTGGAACAAGCCAAGATCGTGCAGGAGAAACTGAACAAAGCCAAGGAGGCGATTCCGTTGTACGAAAAAGTGTTGGAGATTTCCTCAGATCACGCCGGCGCGCATGCTGCGCTTGCCGTGTTGTGGGCCAAATATCCGGAGAAACGCGGAGACGCCATCACCGGCCAATTGTATCTCATCAACGAAGACCCGTTCCGTGTACTTTCATACCATGAACTGTTCCGTCTGCTCATGGAAGACAAGGAGTACGATCGCGTCTATTTGTGCGCTCAAGCTCTCGATACGTTAGGCGCTCTATTGCCTGAAGAAAACAAGTTGCTGAAGCAAGTCCCGTCGCGTGTGGCTTCGGGCTGGCTCGATCCGTGGACGCTCGACCAACTTGTGCGCGAAAACGACCGCCGCACGCTCTACGAAATCATGGCATCGGTAGATCCGTATAGCGACAAAGCGTATCCGCCGGTGCTGGAAGAAAAATACCAATTGCGGAGACAGGATAGGATCGCCGTTGACGGTGATGGTATACTCAGTGGCATAGTCAATACCACCATGCGCCTTTTGGGCATTCAGGAGCTTGTCGTCTATACCTGTGACAAGGAAGTGATGGCGCTCGAAAATACGCAGCCTGCCACCTTGGTTGTCGGGCGTCCCATTGTCGAAAAATTTACGCCGGGCCAACTGCATTTTCTCATTGGCCATTACTTGTTTTACGTGTCGCGCAATCATGTGATGGCGGCGAAGCTGCCACCGGCAGATTATGTAAAATATGTACACCGGCTGGTAGACGCATTTGCCGATACCGGCAAGCAAATGTCCATCGAGGAAGAAAACATCAGCCGCAAGCTGCGCCTTACGCTCGCCAGAAAAATCCGTAAACAGCTTGAAGAACGCATGGATTTGCTGACCGAGATGTATCAGGCCGACGTTCCATCTTTCCTCAAGGCGCTCGAGCTCTCAGCCAACAAGTGCGGACTCTTGTGTGCCGATTCTATGAAAGAGGCAGTGGATGCGTATCTGTTCCTGCGCAAGAAAATTTTCCCGGCACGCGGCGCAGAAGCCGAGCCGCTATCCGATCAGCTATCATTGATTCCTGAAGTGAAAGATATGTTCTGGTTCAACGTATCCGATGAGTACAGCAAGCTGCGGGCAGAACTTGGGCTTTCTGTCAGATGGATAGGTAAATAGGTGGGCGTATCTAACACTTCGGGGGGATAGAAAATTCTTGGCTAAATCGCACAAGTTGCCATCGGTGTCCCAGATATCCAGAGCCTGGTCAATAATGTCCATGGCGTTCTCCGCCTGGTCAAAGCAAGCTATCGCGGACGCAGCTTCTTCGCAACACTGCCGATATGCCACCTGCCTCTCGGC
>JAGVGO010000063.1 GCA_020057085.1 Planctomycetota bacterium
TCAAACCCGCATGAGCGGGCTTGAAACACCAAGTTTTTAAGTGGATAGCATTCATCCCCGCCCACAAGGGGCTGGGTTTTCTGCTATGTTTTCTATAAAGGGAGGTCTCATGCGCAATAGTTTGTGTTTTATGGGCCTTATTGGCCTCGTTTGTTTTTGCACATTCGTTTCTGCCAATGAAATCACTCTGCTGAACGCCGAGTGCAACGGAGTGAGTTTCGAGTGGAAACTGAGTGGCTATCAAGTTATGACTGTGGGCGACTACACAGTAGTTGATATGCCTGGGGCAAGCGGCCTCTACCGCGTAGGATGCCCCAATCTGCCTAGCAAGCAAACATTCATTGAAGTGCCTATGGATGCCGATCTCGTGCTACGCATATGCGAGCAGACGATCGTCACAAGGAAAGTGGACAAGCCCGTCGTTCCCGCCCAGGAACCACCGATTGACACGGTGGGCGAGGAACGTCTGTCACTGTTTTTTGCCAAGGATGCGGCCGCCTATACATCAGCCGAACCTTTCCCCGGCAACATCGTGGAAGTGGCCTATACCGGTGTCATGCGTGGCAGACGGCTGGCGCTCATCCGCATCAACCCAATCCAGTATGTGCCGAAAACCGGCGAGCTGCGTGTCTACACACACTTGGTAGTGAACGCCGAGTTTCGTGGCGCAACCAAGCAACTTGGCCAGACCGATGCGGCGATGGAGCCGATCGCCCAGGGTCTAGTTATGAACTACGTTCCAGCGCAGCGCAAAAGTGAAGGCAAAGTTAACTTTCTTATCATTACCGTGCCGGAATTTGAAACCAAGGCAAACGAATATGCCAAGTGGAAAGCAGAAAAAGGCCTCATCACAGCGGTCGAGATCGTCGGCACCAACCCGGCGGTGAGTGTCGTCAAAGACGCGATCATGAAGTATTACCCGGATGTGGCCTATGTGCTTATCCTTGGCGGTCACAATTATATCAAACTGCCCTTGTCGGCTGCCCGCCATCCGCTCGGAGACGACAGATGTCGCCAGCTCGGACTGAGCGACGGCACCGTACCGAGCGATCTTTACTATGCCTGTCTCGAAGGCGTTGACTATTACCCTGATATTTATATCGGCCGTATCCCGGCGCGCAATGCCATCGAGCTGGATCGTCTGCTCGGCAAGATCAAGACCTATGCGGAGCAACAGGACACTTCTGCGTGGCGCAACCGTTTCCTGTTGTGCGGCGAATTCCAGTACCAGACCAGCAAGACCAACATGGCCGAGCGTCTGTTCTGCGAAACCGCTTTCACCATCTGGAACAGCCTCAAAAACCAATATACTTTCCCGACCCGCACCATCGGCACCGGTTCCTCCGGCCTGGGACACGCCACTTATTTCTTCCGCAAGGCGGCCAATCCCAGTGACCCGACCAAACCAGGCACTTACCGCAGCAAGATACGCGACACGGAAGAACCGATAGTGGATTGTCAGATGCCAGCCGAATGGACGCCCAACATCGTTTCGGACAGCGTGGCCAAGGCCAATGTTCTCGCCTTCTGGAATGAAGGCTGCTTTCTGGTTCAGCACCGCGATCACGGCGGCGAAACCTTGTGGGGCAAACCTTCTCTCAGCAAGGCCGACGTCGCCAGCCTCAGCAACGGCGATAAACAGCCAGTACTGTTCTCGGTCAACTGTCTCACCGGCGCCATGGATTACTCGACTGATTGCTTCGTGGAAGCCGCCCTCAAGAACCCGAACGGCGGGGCGGCTGTCGCTATCGGCTCGACCCGCATCAGTTATTCATGGTGGAATGATCGCCTGTGCGACGGTTTCTACACCTGCATGTACGGCACGGGCGTGTACGATTGCATGGACGTGGGCGTAAAACTCCCCACCAACCATCCGTTCTCGAAGAAACTGGGTGTAATCCTCAATTTCGGCAAGATGTACCTCGCCCTCAACTATCCTTCCAATCCTTTTGGTACATCGTCGGATTATACCGAAATCGAGTTCTATCTGTTCCACTGCATCGGTGATCCGGAAATGGACATCCTTGACAAATAGACACTACAATGCCTGTAAATACACAAAGGATGCGAAGTCACCCAAATTTCGCATCCTTTGTGTTCTTTTGTTTGCAGCGATACCAGCCGTTATGCTATGCTTTGCCAAAAATTAGCTGCATAGATTCTTTAGGGGTTATGCCGCAAAAAGCCAAAAACCAGTATTTAGGGCGTAGCAGAATTTGCCAATGAAATTTTTCCTTCAGGATGACTAACCCACCGTAACAGTTGGCATAATAGTTCAGCGAAGCCAGGTTTAAAAAGGGAATCCAACTGTGAAAATACGGATAATCGCTGAATTTTTTCAGTTGCCAGCCCATGTCTTTCATGTTGCCAATGAGCCAATCGCTGGAAACAATATGGCGATGAAACGGTTGCTGCAGTTGTTGGCGGATTGTTTCGCCTTGGCGCAAAAGAATACCGTTGGCATTAGGCGTTTGGATATAGATCAAACCTTGGGGTGAGGCCAACCGGATGAGGGTTTCCAAGTGACTGATCGGGAAAAGGTCATGTTCAATGACGTCCGAAGACATAACGAGATCATAAGTGGTATGGAGTACGCCAGCGTCATTGAAATATTTGGTAAATGGGTCGTAGCCAAACAGTTTACTAAATTTTTGTTGTTTCATGTATTGGATGAAAGAACCGCTGCCACAACCATAATCCAAGATGGTGTGGTGAGACTGAATACCCATCGTTTGAATGAATTTCAGTTTTTTTTTAAAAAAAAATCTTGTCAGCCCATCCAGTTGTTCATGCCCGTAGAGTTCATATTTAGCATAATAGTTGCTCAAATCTACTCCATCTTTGGCATGAATTGTTTTACACTTGGTGCATTGCCAGACTGTAAATTTTTCATGCTCCAACACTCTTTCACTGGAACGAACCAGCAATTGCGGCGTCGCTTCAGAAAAGCGGTCTCCTTGTGAACACAGATCACATTGCAAATACTCTGGTAGTCTTGTCATTGGGTATCCCTGTTGAAAATCATCGTCAGGTGTTAAAATTTCCCACGAGTGTAATTTGACTTTTTATAGAAACATCCCACAAGATTTTACTTTGTGCATAACAATATCCTTTTTTTTAACATCGTATGTCAAAAAAAGCTGAATGTCAAGAGCTAATCTTTAGGAGTTACATGTGAGCTGGTCGCCCTGGAAATTGATCGTGGCTAACCTGGCGATAACATTGACATTTTTCATCTTCAATGCCGCTGCCGGTCTATTGTTGCCCTGGCTTGGCATCTCTGCCGTAATCAGCGTCTGTTTTTTGGTCGCCGTGGGCTGCAATGCCGGTCTTCTGGTGTACGTCTGCCTGCGCTGGCCGGGGACGTTGGAATGGGAGGAAGAAATCGTCGTCGAAGCAACCATACACCAGGAGCTCTGGCTGTTTCGCATAAGCTGGTGGTCAGGGCTTATAGTGCTACTGGCCATAGGCATCTATCTCCGTTTCACCTGGGTTTTTCACCTGGGTTTTTGCGTCACCGGTTCGCTGCTATGGCTATATTTTTTCGACATTGCACTGGAGATATACGGTAATTGGGGCGAGGTCTGGGAAATAATCACCAGCGAACCGGAGCACGCCTTGAAAATGGTGGCGAGCGGATTACTTGTGCTACTCCTTGCCACAGCCGTTTCTTTATGGTATTATGGAGATATTACGCAACCGGATCAAAAGATCACAACGCCCACAGAATCTTACTGGCAGAAGGCCAAAGGGTATGTAAAAAAAGGTTGGGACTACCTGCAAAAACAGTGGCAATCGACACCGGTGCCACAAAAACAGAGATAGACATGGCGTGGACTGATCTACGCACTCGGATAGGCTCATAATTTTTAAGCTTGCAATACCATAGCCGAGCGAGTAAAATAAAACAAAAGAGTGAATCAGTCCGTAAATTTTGTTGTCCAGTTGTTGGTGATACCATGGGAATGCCAATTATCGAAGGTTATGTCGTCGAACGACTTATCAAGGAAGGCGGCTTCGGCAGCGTTTATCTGGTTAAACGCATGCTGGATAAGAAAACATATGCCATAAAGATTCTGCACCCTAAAATAAATTTACAGGCAAAAGCAAGGGCGCAGTTCGCCAAAGAGATCAGTTTGCTGTCTTCTCTGTCGCATCCTTACATTGTCAAAGTGTTCGGCCCGGTCAAAGATGCGCCGCGGGCCGCCATGTTGATGGAATATTTTGAAAGTGAAACGTTAAAAGAATTACTGGTCAGGAAGGCGCCTTTGCTCGAAGAAAAAGGGGTGGGTGTTTTCCGCAGGATATGCGAAGCCTTGAAATATCTGCACGAATGCAAGATCGTCCACAAAGACATCAAGCCGGAGAATATTCTCGTCGCTGCCAACGGGGAGGTACGCCTCATTGATTTTTCCATTGCCGAAGAGATCAATTTCTGGGCAACGCTCAGAACCATTCTGCAAATGCGCAAGCGCGATGGCACGCCGCTCTATATGTCGCCCGAACAGGTGAAAAAAGAGACGGTGGACGGACGTTCGGATATCTACTCCCTGGGTGCCGCCTTCTATCAGGTGTTCGGCGGGCGCCCCCATATCACCGCCGGTTCGGAAAAGGCACTGTTGCAACAACATCTCAAGGCGGTCGTCCCTAAGATGCGCAATTTCAACAAAAAAGTGCCGCACCAGCTCGACGCTATTGTCATGCGCATGTTACAAAAACACAAAGAAGAACGCTACCAGAGCATGAGCGAAGTGT
The DNA here is from genome assembly GCA_020057085.1 of Planctomycetota bacterium. Lineage (GTDB taxonomy): Bacteria > Planctomycetota > Uabimicrobiia > Uabimicrobiales > JABWCH01 > JAGVGO01. Next base: position 4,756 of record JAGVGO010000063.1, read on the forward strand.
TGTTCGATCTCAACCGCTACACTTCCGAAGATCGCATCGGCAAGGCGAGCGAAGACACCACAGAGCGCGTCGGCAAGGCGACCGAAGACACTGCGGAAGAAAGCAAGGCTGCCAAAGTGGAAGAAAGCAAGGCAAAGAAATGACAAATCACATTTTTAGCAAACGACACGGCAGGTAAAACGGCATGGCACGCTTAATTTTGTTCAACAAACCTTTCGGCGTGGTGTGCCAGTTTAGCACGGACGGACTTCATTCCACTCTCAAAGATTACATCCACATACCCGATGTGTACGCCACCGGGCGGCTCGATACCGACAGCGAAGGACTATTGCTTCTCACCGACGACGGCAGATTGCAACATCGTCTAAGCGACCCGCGTTACCAAAAAGCGAAGACCTACTGGGTGCAGGTGGAGGGTGTGGCAAGCGAAGCGACACTCATCCTCCTGCGGCAAGGGCTAGATCTTGGTGATTTCACCACGTTGCCCGCTCAGGCGCGTGTGATAAGCGAACCATCTGATCTGTGGCCACGCACGCCGCCTATCCGCTTTCGCAAAACAGTACCTACCTCTTGGCTTGAAATTACCCTCAATGAAGGCAAAAATCGCCAGGTGAGACGCATGACCGCCAAAGTGGGGCTGCCTGCCCTGCGTCTTATCCGCTGCCGGATCGGCGAGTGGAGTCTGGGCAAGTTGCAGCCAGGGGAGTGGCGGGAAACGGCCTAAGCCAGCAGCAATACTTCGTATGCCTGCAATTCCATGTGCGCCGTGTCCACTTTTTCCCCCTCGCCACGATGCGTACTCAAGAGTACACGACCTGTGGGAAGTTGTGGCAGGTGAATCCTGAGGCGACGCCGGGTGAAGTTGAGCAGAACGGACACGCTTTCTCCGTTGTAACTGCGCTGATAGGCGAGAAAATCGTGCGGCGTCGTGGCGAACGAGCGATACTCTCCGAGGAGAAGCGCCGGGGTCTTCTTGCGCAGCCAGAGAAGGCGGCGGTAAAAAGAAAAAAGCGACTGTGCATCTCCCGCCTGGCCTACGACATTTTTAACCGGATAGTCGGGGTTGAGCGGCAACCACGGTTTGGCAAAAGAAAAACCGCCATGCGGCGAAGAGTCCCATTGCATCGGCGTACGCGCGCCATCACGGCCGGGTAATAGTGGCCACAGTTTTTTACCCATTGGGTCCTGCAGCTCACGGCGGGCGATGTGACGATTTGCCATGCCGATCTCTTCGCCGTAGTAGAGAAACGGCGTACCACGCAAAGTGAGCAGCAAAGCTGCCGCCACACGGGCACGTGGTTCGCTCCAGGTACCTTGCGCATAGCGAGTATAATGGCGCGGCTGGTCATGATTGCTCAACGTGTAGTTGGGCCAGCAACCGGTAGGTAGCAGATTTTCCCATTCAACGATCTTGTGATGGAAGTGCTTCGCACTCCATGGTTGGAACAGAAAGGCAAAGTTGAAGGCAAGGTGTAGTTCGTCGCTCTTGCCGTAATATTCCGCCGCCAGGCGGGCATCGTCGCAAAAAATTTCGCCTACCAGCATACGCTCGCTATAACTATCGAGCAAACGCCGGATGTCGCGGCACAGACCATGTGTTTCCGGGCGATTGCGGTCGTAGATGTGCCGCTGCAGATCGGGTGGGTTGAGTTGCAAATGCCAGGGATTATTCCGCCACAGCTCGTCTTTGAGATACCAGTTCACCGTGTCCATGCGATAGCCATCCACTCCCATCTCGAGCCAGAAGCGGATTACCGCGAACATGGCTTCTTTCAATTGCGCGTTGCGCCAGTTCACTTCCGGTTGGTGGCGGGTGAAGGTGGCAAGATAAAATTCCTGCGTCGTTTCATCGCGCCACCAGGCCGACTTAAGTTCGAAGCCGGCGAACCAGTTGTTGGGTGGTTTCCCTTTGTTTCCTGCATGCCAGATGTACCAGTCACGCTTGTCACTCGCTTTGCTCGCACGCGACTCGATAAACCATGGATGCTGGTCTGAGGTGTGGTTGATGACAAGATCCATGATAACTTTGATACCGCGCCGATGCGCTTCCTGCAAGAGTTCATGAAAATCTTGCAGCGTGCCGAACAAAGGATCAATATCTGTGTAGTCACTGATGTCATAACCAAAATCGCTCATCGGCGAAGGATAGCAGGGGGAAAGCCAGATGGCATCTACGCCGAGTGATTTTTCTGTGCCGTCGTTCAAATAATCGAGGCGCGAGATGATGCCGCGTAAGTCGCCGATACCGTCGGCATTGCTGTCCTGAAAACTGCGCGGGTAAATTTGATAAATTACTCCTTGTTGCCACCACGGAGCCGCATGAAGATCGCTAGACATATTTTTTTTCCTCACAATCATGTTTTTCCACGAGCCTTACCGCTTGCGGCCATAAAAGTCAAGACAGGAAATTTATTGCAAGCGGCAGTTTTTTTAGCATAAATGTAATATACGCATTATGATTATTATAGGAACTTTACGACTCGAATCCAATTTGTTTTTGGCCCCCTTGGCGGGTTATACCAATCTTGCGTTTCGCCTGGTAATACGCCGTATCGGCGGCAGTGTGCTGCCTACCACCGACATGGTGCATGCGCGTGGTATTTTGGAAAAAGGGGAGGGCAGCGTAATCCTTACCAAAAGCTGCCGCGAAGACCAGCCTCTGCGCGTACAACTGTTCGGCGCCAACCCTGATGAAGTGGCAAGAGCGGCAGAGTGGCTGGCCAGTGAAGGGGTAGCGGCCGTTGATATCAATATGGGGTGCCCGGCGCACAAGGTGCTGCGCTCCGGCGCCGGCTCGGCCATAATATGTGACCATGACAAGGCGGTGGAGATGGCGGCCAAGACAGTGAAAACGGTAAAAATTCCCGTCACCGTAAAAATGCGACTCGGCTGGGATGACAAAAACATCTCCGCCCCGCTGCTTGCCGCACGCTTTGAAGATGTCGGCGTAGCCGCCATTACCATTCATGGCCGCACGCGCGCCCAGGGGTTTTCCGGTAGCGTCAATCTCGATGGCATTCGCCAGGTTGTGCAAGCGGTCAAACGGATCCCGGTGATCGGCAACGGCGACATCACCAAACCGGAACATGCCAGGCAAATGATGGATTACACCGGCTGCGCCGGCGTCATGATCGGTCGTGGAGCACTGTTGAATCCATGGATTTTCCTCGCTACCAGGGCATTCTTGCAGGGCGATACGCTACCGCTCAAACCTTTACCGGCCGAGCGCGTGGAGTACATGAATTTTCATTTCCGCACCATGGTCGAGCAGTTCGGCGAATACCAGGCCTCTCGCTGTTTCCGCAAAATGGGCGTCTGGTATGCCAAAAGTTTACCCAACGGCAAAGCATTTCATCGCAGCATCACCATGGTGGAATCACAGTCCCATTACGACGAGATCGTCGCCGGTCAGTTGTTGCCGTATTTACATCTGCCGGAAGCCGAATGGCCACGCGGGAAATGTAAGGACGTTTCTCTGCCGGTTCCGGCAGGGCCTAACAGCATGTGGTAAACTGCGATTTGGCGCTTGAGCGGTTTTATAGCAAAATTTAGAAAGCGGTGCTACCGTTTGGTTGTTTGGTTGTTGGTTGTTGGTAGAAATTTTAGGAGAAAGCTTATGTCTACAGTGCGTACCATATCGCTGGTATTGCTGTTGCTGTCCCAGATGTTATTTGCAGGAGCACAAGAGCGAGGGGTGGCGCAACCGGAGATTTGTTTTGTCAATATCGTAGGCGCCACATCATTCCCCGCCTTCAATAAAAATTTGGAAAAAACATGGGGACTCAACACACTGGTCAACACATTGCGCCAGGAACTCCCACATATAGAAGTGACACGTAATGCCGCCGCACGTTATTTCGGTGTGGCCAAAGTGACACTGGTGGAATACTGGCGGGTTAAGTTCGCCTTCCCGACCAATACCGAAGTATTACTGGCCAAAGTCCATCTTTTGCTGTTTGTTTATGATACGCAGGAGCAAAACGAGGTAGTGCGCGAAACGTTTTCCGCCTATGCCGTTGACTCACCGGACAAAGACAATCCGGAAACCGCGCTGACCATGCTGAAGGCGGCTTTTGAGAAAACCGTACTGGTAGCGGCACAGCGCATCTCCGACCGCGTGCCGCTCAAAGCCAACGTGCGCAAAGTAACAGATATCATCACCGTAGATATGGGAAAAAATGCCGGCATCCAGGAAAACAGCATGCTTGAACTGTTCACACCGCAAGGTGAAGTGCTCGGGCGCGCCAAAGTCATAGATGTACTTTCTCAGCAATGCGTTGCCTACCAGCGTGGCGGCATTCCGGGTCTCTATCCCGGCTGCCTGGCACGCCTTACCAAAAAAACCAAAGACGTTGTCGCCAAAGAAGAAGATGTGCTGCCGACCCTGGTGCCCAAATATATTGATCCTTCCAAGACAAGCGTTTCCCCTAACCCTCTGCGCGAAATCAAAATTACCTCACCTGCCAACAATCCCCGTTTCTATATGGGCAGCAAGCCGGTGGCGGTACCACTCGAAGCCAAGGGATACGATGTGTGGGGAGATGAAGTGCCGATCGAAAGCAAAAAAATACGATGGAAGGTCGGTTGCAACGATCGCCCGCTGGATTTGTCGGATAGCGGTCGCCTCACCGCTGAACAGCCGGGCGTATATACCATCACTGCCGGCTATGAGCAGTGGGACAACAGCAATCGCCTGACCGAATCGAAACCGGCTTCGCTATCGGTAGTGCAGGTAGATAAAATCACGCTGAAACCCAAGGAAGTCATCCTCGCACCTGGTGAATCGAACACTTTTGCCATTACCGTAGAGGGCAAAGATGCCAGTGGGCGCAAGATCGAAGTGAGCGACATCCAGCGCCAGTTACGCTGGACGATAGAACCAAAAGAGATGGCACAAAATATGAGCGAGGACGGCACGCTCACTGCCGGCAACCGGCCGGGCAAAGGCTGGTGCAAGGTAGCGGTGGAAAATGCCGACAATGTGGATGACCAGGCCAAAATCATTGTGCTGCCGTCGGTCGGGCTCGATATCCTCAATCTCAGCGACAACAAGAGCGTCAAAGAAGCCACTCTTTCCGTAGCCTCGGGTACCATCTTGAAATTGCAGTGCAATGTTTTCAGTCCGTTACCCCAGATCAGGGCCGAGGAACTGGCAGTTAAATGGGATGTAGCGGACGCTACTGCCTACGGTGAGTTCACCTATGACCAAAAACGCATGTACTTCCGCGCCGGCAACCGCGCCACCAGTATGCCTCTCAAAATCGGCGTAATGCTGGCCAATCTGCCGGAAAATTCGCAGCGCAAAGATACGCGGGTGAACGTCTGGATGCAGATTCATGCCAAGCCGGCCGAGGAATATTTCAAACTGGGGGGCGATTTACACAAAAACAAGCAATACGACGATGCGATCCAGTCATTTACTACCGCCATAGACATCAAAGGTAGCTATGCGGAGGCCTACAGCAAACGCGGGCTTGCCTATCTGAAACTGCGCAAGTTCAGCGAGGCAGAAAAAGATTTCAACAAAGCCATAGAGCTGGATGCCAAAATCGCCGTCGGCAGTTACTACAATCTTGCCTGCCTCTATTCGTTGCAACAGCGAACGAAAGAGTCTGTGCAGTCTCTTGAACAGGCGATCCGCCAGGGCTACAGAAAATTTGACCAGATCGCCAACGACAAGGATCTAGCCTTTGTGCGCAAAACAAAAGAATATAAATCACTGATAAAAAAATATCGCAAAGAAGGGGACGAGGATTATAGCGAAAATAGTAGTTCTTCCGATGAGGAATGATCTAGGCAGCGATTGTTGAAGAGTTAATTGAAAGGAATTTGATGCAAATTTTTATCGAAAATACCGCCAGAACAATGAACCTGCAGCCATACCAGGTAAAAAATACGATCGAACTTTTGCAGGCGGACAATACCGTACCGTTCATCACACGCTATCGCAAGGAAGTGACCGGCGGGCTCAATGAAGATCAGATCCGCGCCATCGAGGACGGAGTGGCTTATTACAAGACACTTGAAGAACGCAAGACCACCGTACTCGAACAGATCAAGAGCCAGGGGAAATTGACGGCAGAGCTGGAAGAAAAGATCCGTATCACCGACAAGATGAAGGAACTGGAAGATATGTATCTGCCGTTCAAGCCGAAAAAACGTACATTGGCAACCGTGGCTCGCGAAAAAGGATTGGAGCCGTTGGCCATAGAAGTGTGGACGCAGGTTGTCGCCGATACTGTGTTCCTGCAGAAAGCGGCGGCGGCCGTTGACGCGACAAAAGAATTGAACAGCAGTGAAGATGTCTTCGTCGCTGTCGGCCACATTCTGGCCGAGATGATTTCCGAAAACGCCGACATTCGACAGGAACTGCGACTTCTCTTCCAGCAGAAAGGGATCATTGAGGCCAAGCCCACGACCGACGAGGAAGCGAAAAAAGAAACGAGCGAATACGCCAATTACTTCAAGTTTTCGCAGCCGGCGCAGGAAACCCAGCCGCACCGAGTGTTGGCTCTGAACCGGGGCGAAAAAGAGAAGGCGCTCAAGGTGACAGTGGTCGTACCGGAGGAAGATGCTTTTCGCCTCATGGATAAACGCCTGGCGCTCACTGCCGAGACCCTGCAGCGTGAGCTTTTGCTGGCCGCCATCCGCGACAGCTATGCGCGGCTTATCTACCCGTCGCTGTGTCGGGAACTGCGCAGCGACATGACTGAACGCGCTGAAGCACATGCCATCAAGGTATTCGGCGAAAATTTGAAAAAACTGCTGCTGGCAGCTCCTGTGCGAGGCAAACGCTTGCTTGGCATAGACCCTGGCATGCGTACCGGCTGCAAGCTGGCCGCCCTCGACGAACTCGGCAAACTCCTGGAATGGGGCGTGATCTTCCCCGATTTCAAAAAAGAAGAGGCTGCCGCCAAAACGCTCACATTCATGCAAAAACACAATCTGGAACTGGTGGTTATCGGTAATGGCACGGGTAGCCGCGAAACCGAGGAGTTCATCTCCGAACTGATTGCCACCCACAACCTGAACGCGCACTACATGATCGTGAACGAGGCAGGAGCGTCGGTTTACTCGGCCTCCAAAGAGGCGCAGGAAGAATTTCCCGATCTCGATGCCAGCTACCGTGGTACCGTATCCATTGCCCGTCGTGTGCTGGACCCTCTGGCAGAACTGGTCAAAATAGACGCCAAATCAGTAGGTGTCGGTTTGTACCAGCACGATGTCAAAGCCAAAGAACTGAGCAAAATGCTGGATACGGTGGTGGAATCTTGCGTCAACTACGTGGGTGTGGATCTCAACACCGCCAGTGTCTCGCTCTTGCAATACGTGTCGGGTTTGAACAGTTCCAAGGCCAAGCACATCTACGAGTGGCGGCTGGAACACAACGGCTTCAAGAGCCGTGAAGAATTGCGCGAAATCAAAGGCATCGGGCCGGAAACTTTTGTCCAGGCAGCGGGGTTCCTGCGCATTCCCTGCGGCATGAACCCTCTCGACAACACGCAGATCCACCCGGAAAGCTATGACAAAACGCTCCAGTTGTTGCAGAAAAGCGGCATCGAGGTAAGCAAAATCAATGAACCGGCAGTGCGTACCGGACTCAAAGAGTGGCTCGACAAATCGTCGTTAGCATCGTTGGCGGTGGAAATCCAGGTAGGCGAACCGACCTTGCGCGACATCATTGACAACCTGAAAAAGCCTGGCCGCGACCCGCGCGACGAACTGCCCAAACCGTTTTTACGCAAAGGTGTGCTCAAGCTCGAAGACCTGGCTATTGGCATGGAGCTCAAGGGCACCGTACGCAATGTCGTGGATTTCGGCGCCTTTGTTGACATTGGTGTGCATGAGGATGGACTCGTCCATGTAAGCGAGCTGGCGGACCGCTATGTGGAAAACCCACACGCAGTGGTGGCGGTCGGCGACATCGTCACCGTGCGGGTTCTCAGCGTTGACATGGCACGCCGCCGCATCGCACTTTCTATGCGTTCGCCGGAACATCCTGCTACACACAGGGAAGCAAGCAAAGAAAAGCCGGTCAAAACAGAACATCACGACGAAAAACGCCACGACAAGCCACGACGCAATGAAGAGCGGCAGCGCAGACCTGTGGGCGAAAAACCACCTGCGGGTGAAAAACCACCTGCGAGCGAAAAACAAGGGAGTGACGCACCAGCGCATACCGGTCGCTATAGAGACAACGACAAGAAGAAAGCAGGCCAACCGCACGAGGAGAAGAGCAAGGCGTCACCGCTGGAAGATTGGAAGAAGGCACTTCTGGATATTTCCCAGGGTGGAAAAAAGAAGTAGGCTATGTCTAAACCACCGTTGGGACGGAACTCTGGCGTGGCGACGCTACCACCGAGATAAATTCACGATGACCCCAACGCCCTCTTCTGTCCACAGAGGCAGTCATCTTTAGCGAAAGAAAACATGGCTATAACTACTGCTCCTCCCATGCCGGCCGTGCAGATGATAAAAATTACCAAAGCGTTTGCCGCCTTTGCCGCCAACGACGGTGTGGATTTGACCGTAATGCCGGGCGAAATCCACGCGCTTCTCGGTGAGAACGGGGCCGGCAAATCAACTTTGATGAATATCTTGAACGGCCGCTATCGTCCGGACAGTGGTGAAATACGCCTGTACGGACAGAGCGTACTCTTGCGTTCGCCACTTGATGCACTACGCCACAAGATAGGCATGGTCCACCAACATTTCCAATTGGTTGACAGGTTTACTGTCCTGGAAAATATAATTTTGGGCGAAGCCGCCATGCACACGCGCAAGAGAGGCTGGTGGGCCAACCTCAGCGCCCGTTTTTTAACCCACCGTTATCTCGCTGAATTTCGTCGCAAGATCGAGGAAATTTGCCATGCCTACGGCCTCTTGCTAAATCTCGAGGCACACGTGTGGCAGCTCACTATGGGCGAACGGCAGCGCCTGGAAATTTTGAAGGTGTTAAGCCGCGAGGCCGATGTTCTCATCCTCGACGAGCCTACCACAGTGTTGACGCCACAGGAGATTTCCTCTCTTTTTGCCACGCTCGATAAACTACGTGAGGCCGGCTGCACCATCTTGTTCATCACACACAAACTGAGTGAAGTCAAAGAATATTCGCAGCACGTGACGGTCATGCGCAAAGGCCGAGTGGTTGGTCAGTTCATCACAGGCGAGGTGAGCGAAAACGACCTGGCACAGGCAATGGTCGGCACCAGCGACTGGCAGACGATGCGAGCCGGCGAAGAAAATAAGGTACGCCAGGTAATGCTCCATATCGAAAATCTGATGTGCCAGGGCGACAAAGGGGTGGCGACTCTGCGCGGGCTCAACCTGGATGTGCATGCCGGCGAAATTGTCGGCATCGCTGGTGTGGCTGGAAACGGGCAAGAAGAACTGGCCGAGTGCGTCGCCGGGCTGCGCAAGGCAGACGCCGGCAAGATAGAACTCGCCGGTAAACGCCTTGACCGTCTTACCCCGCGTGCCATCAGCGACGACTGCAAACTGTCTTACATTCCGGCCGACCGTCTCGGCACTGGCGTTGCGCCAAATCTAACAATCGCCGAGAATCTCATGCTCAAGAGCTACCGTCGTCAGGGCTGGTGGTTGCGACTTACACGCACCTGCCATAACGCACGCGAGCTGATCGCCCGTTTTCAGATCCAATGTAGCTCAGACAAAGCAATGGTACGATCGCTCTCGGGCGGCAATTTACAAAAATTGATCCTGGCACGCGAGCTGTCTCACGAGCCGATGCTCGTGGTGGCAGTCTATCCTACGCGCGGGCTGGACATCGCCGCCAGTAAATTTGTGCAGGAAACTTTCCTCACTTTGAAAAAACAAGGCAAAGCGATGCTGTACATCAGCGACGATCTGGATGAAATTTTTCTCATGAGCGACAGCATTGCCGTACTCCATCGCGGGCAGATTGTCGGCCAGATGCCGAGACAAAGTGCCCGCAAATCGGAAATCGGCCTCTTGATGGCAGGCGCAAGAATTATTGAACCATCCTAGTTGTCTCTTACCAAATGACATCATTGTCCACATATTCCCACACCCCTATCAGCTCCGGCTTCAACACGGTGAGCATAATGCTGTCGAGGGTGGAACAATCCTGGCTCGTAGCGGTAAACGAAACGGTATACTCAACGCGGTTTCCACTGTTTACCCGCACCCTTTGTAAGGAAAGGCCGCCGCCGTCATAACCATCTGCCAACGGATCGCTCGGCGTGCTTACCGTAAGAGTGCCGCTGCTGTGGAAGGCGGTCGCCGACACTTCTACATGGGGCGCGCCCAGGGGACGCCGTGGATAGGCAATCCAGGAGAGTGTGCCAAGGGTGCCACCGTTCGTCGGCATACTGAAAGCATTGGTGTAAGTTACGCCACTCACAGGAAAAATCGAGCCCGACGGATTACCACCGCCTGGCTGGTAGATGCGCAAATTGGCGATGGTGGCATTGGCCGGGAAAAAGATTTTGTTGGGATCGGTGACAAATTGCAGAAGTCCTGCCTGGTCATGGCGGACCGGACGGAAGAAACCACAGATGTTGAGACAATCTTTCGGTCCGAGTTCGTTCAACAAGGTCTGTTGCGGCCACTGGGTGGGATCGGGAGCACTCGTTTGGGAGTCGTACATCTGTTGCTCGGTTACCGTCACCGGACTGCTGTCTATCCATACCTGAAAGCCCGTGGTAGGATTGGTGTCGTCCCAGCGCACGAAAATGTGATGCCAGGTACCCGCTTCCCAACTACCCGGTTGCAGGAATACTTCGCGGCGCGGGATGGCGAAATGGAGCGGATTCGACCAACCGCCGGCAGAGGGAGGATCTACGGCGTAGTTCCAACCATCGACGTCCTTGTTGTAGTGGGTGCCGATAAAGGCGTTGCCAGCATCATTGTACGCTACGCAAAAATAGAGACGAGACAGGCGGAATTGGCCGAAAGTATTTTTGAAAATGTAAAACTGGACACCCTCTGAATCTTCGAGGCCGGAGGTGCGAAATTCATCGGCCAGCCAGTCGCTGAGCGACGGATAGGGATCCGGATCGGACGGCTGTGGATGCCGGTTGACCAGGGTGGCGCTCAAAAATCCGCACGCCATCGGCGCTTGCGACGGTTCGGTCTGTTTACACCAGAATTCAAGAGCACCCTGGTAATAAGGCATGTTGTCACCAGCACCACGGTTGTTGTAATTATTCCCACGACGTGTCCCTTCGCTGCCATCGTCAAGGCCGGGAATGCTGAGGAAACGGGTGGCGGTTTCGCTTGCATACTGCGCACGCTGGGACAAGAGTCCATCGTTTACCAGATTGTTGAGCGGATTGCGTACGCCGTCTGCTGCCACTTGTTGCATTGAAACAAGCCCGCCAGGAAATGTCGAAAAACGACGCGAAGTGCTGGCTGGCTGGCTGATTGTCGTATCACGTGGAGCGTCGAAATTCGTAAGTGACGAGTAAGTTGGGCTGGCGGATGACGTAATGTTGATGTGCGGTTCCACATAGCCGGTAAAAGGGTCGTTCGGGAAACCGGTCGGGATTTTAGTGGCCAGATTTGGATAACTGGTAGAACCGCCGGTGAAATCCGGATAGTCGGTGCCGCCGAGGTTAACAGTGTTCTCGAAGTCGGTCTGGGTAGTGTGCGTAAGCACATTCAATATAGACATTTCAGCACGCAGATAGTCAACCGCCATAATTTCGTTGTCTACCTGACGGATGACATAGCCGATGGAAGAAATATCGAACGTGCCGGTGGCAAGCGGGGTCAGTTCGGTAGTATGGGTACGCTGCCAGACGCCGGCGACGGTATTGAAGAAATCTGCCTTGACTGTGCGATACCGCGCATAGCGGTTAGGGTTGAAGCGATTGTCGAGAGTGTTGGGGTTGAAATTGGCGCGCAGAATGTCGCGGCACGTTTGTTCCCACACTCTGGTGCCGAGACCGGAATCTGCCGGGCCACCAGCGGTGTTGTTGTAGTTGTCGGCCCAGGATGGGGTTGGCCAGGGGACAGCATAGGTATCAATGAAAGCGTCAAAATCACCCCAGGAACGAAACGGAAAAGCCTCGCGGCGTGCGATGATGGCATCGGCAAACGGTCGTGCCTGGCCGGCTAAGTTACTGAACAGAGACAACGCCGTACGGGCAGGAGTACTGGTAATATCGGTATCTTCCTTGAGGGTGGTGCTGCCACCGAAATTACCACGCGCGGTGCCAGAATTGTCGAGATACAGCGGCTGTGCCGTCAGGTTAAGTACCAACGCCGTCAATACCTCACGCGAAGCGGAATTGATGTTGACCGGAGCACGGGCTTCCAGGATATATTCGGGCATCGCTGTCTCCTCTGCCAGCTGGGCACGTAGTGCCGAAGTGGAGCGGTCTATCCAGGAAGATACGCAGACATTGTTGTAAACTCTTTTCAGGTTGTTTTCCGCATTGGCGGACGTGAGACCTGGAGATGTCAACAGCGCCAGCAATGCCAACTTTATCGCATCTTTGTTGGTCCAGCGGCGTGGCAACGGGTCTGTGGGGCTGCCGGTGGGGTTCCAATTTTCGTCAACCAACGTACCGGCAATGGTAGCCGCATCGGCGTCGTTGAAATCGCAGGCAAGAGCGAGGTTGTGTATGATCTGCCGCAACGTGCGGTTCGATATCTGCTGGTCGGCAAAGGCTGCCGGCCGCGGCATGATGATATGGCTGTTCAGATTAACCTGGCCTGAGGTGTCTATTACTTTGAGAGCATATGGCCTTGCTGCCGAATCTTGAGGCCCTTGCAACAGACCGGAACAATAGATGCCGAATTGTGGCTGTACCGGCGATGTCAATTCGTAAGAAACACTGGTCGTTTCGCTGCCTTCGGGCGGATTTTGACTGGCATTGAGCAAAGGATAGTCAGAGCTATGTGGATAATACCATGTCTCACGCATGGTAGGATCGTCGCTCTGGTTTGTACTCAGATAGGACTGGCTGCACAGGGTGGCAAATAATCTGGCCATGGCGTTATCAATGCCGGCAAACGCCACTAACCGTGCTTCCACCCTAAGCGAAAAATTACGTGCTGCCCAGCTTTCCAGCACGCTGAGACGGGCAAAGGCGATGGCCATGGTAGCCAGCACCATCAAAACGCTGACCACAATGATTAAGGCCACTCCACGTGATGAATATTGTTTTGTCATGGCTGCTGCCTTTCAAAATATGGACAAAAGTAGTCAAAATTTGATTTTCTGGTTACCCAGACACACCGCACGTTGAGGGCAACGTGTATGGCCCCTGCCGGGCA
>JAGVGO010000230.1 GCA_020057085.1 Planctomycetota bacterium
CAATTCTTATCTCTAATTTTAATAATATGTTATCGCATGAAAACTGTGAGTCAAAGATGTGGGTACAAAACAGCCCGCCAGGGGAGAGGTTATACTCTATCCATAATTTTTTTATCCCCCCGAAGTGTTAGATACGCTCCTTTTGACAGCGACTAAAATATTTTTTAAGAGACATATGTAAGACAAGAGGATACCCGCGAAAGCATTCTGGTGGCGATAATTTGAGGCGAGGAAGATCAACTTTACTCTTCCATGCCATTCTTATTCTATCATCTTGCCTTGCAAATTCCTACAAATTTTACCCTATAAAGAGCGATCAAGAGATCAAAGGGAGGACATCGCTTCTTTCAGCGCAGCGAACTGGACTTCGAGCTCGGCCAGGCGGGCTCTGGCGGCATCCAGATCGCCGCTATTGCAGTCCTTCTCTATCTCAAAGGCCACGGCGCGCAGTGCCTCGCCTCCTACGGAGGCCGACGCACCCTTGAGGCTGTGGGACTGTCGCGCGGCGTCAGGGGCGTTCCCTGCCTCCAGATAGCCCCGCAGCGCATCGAGCTGCCGCGGGATATCTTGCAGAAATATCAGCACGAGTTTTTTCGCCAGGTCCTCGTCGCCCATCAGCCGGGCCATCAGTCCCGCCTTGTCGAACACCGGCGTCTCCGGTTCTTTCGCCGCAACAGAAGCGGTTTCTGCGGGTGGCTCCGGCGCTCGCTCCGTTGTTGCCGCTACTGCCTGCGGCAGCCATTTGTCCAGCACTGAGCCTAACGCCTGGACAGAAATCGGTTTACCAAGGTAATCATTCATGCCCGCCTCCAGGCATCGCTCGCGGTCGCCCTGCATGGTGTGGGCTGTCAGGGCGATAATGGGAATGAAGCCTCTACCTGATTCTCTTTTGCCTTCGACCTCTCTTATCTTCCTGGTGGCCTCAAGGCCGTCCATCACCGGCATCTGTACATCCATCAGCACCAGGTCATAGGGAATGGTTGCGAAGGACGCGATGGCCTCCACGCCATTGGCCACCGCGTCCACACGCAGTCCCAGTTTTTTCAAGATGCCCTTGGCCACCTGCTGGTTGGTGATGTTGTCTTCGGCCAGCAGGACGCGCGCCATGCCCCGGCGCAGCCTGCGGGTCGTGGAACGCATGCCGCCGGACCGCGCCGGCTGGGCCAGACTGTGCGCAACGCAAACCTTGGCCGGGGACGTGGCGCGTTGTTCCCGTCCGGCTTGTCTGGCAAAACGCGCCGTAAACCAAAACTCCGCGCCCTTGCCTAGTTCGCTGATGACGCCGATCTCGCCGCTCATCAATTCCGAGAGTTGCTTCGAGATGGCCAGCCCCAGACCGGTGCCGCCGTACTGGCGCGTGGTCGAGGCGTCAACCTGGGTGAATTTACGGAAGAGGATGGCCTGCTTGTCAGCAGCGATGCCGATGCCGGTATCTTGCACGGAGAATCGCAGCACGGTTTCGGCGGCGGTCTCATCTACCAGGCTTACCCGCACGGCGATCTCGCCCTGGTGGGTGAATTTTATGGCGTTGTCCACCAGGTTGGTGAGAATCTGGCGCAAGCGGCCGGTGTCGCCCTGGAGGCGGCACGGCACGTCCGGCGCAACAGCGCAGGTGAAGGAAAGTCCCTTGTCTTGGGCGCGCAGGGACAGCGCGGCGCTGAAATCGTCCAACAGGGCGCACAGGTCGAACTCCAGCATTTCCAGCGTGAGCTTGCCCGCCTCGATCTTGGAAAAATCCAGAATGTCGTTCAGGAGTGCCAGTAGCGACTCGCCACTCTTGCGCACAGTCTCGGCATAGCGCCGCTGCTCCGCGTTCAGATCGGTGTCCAGCAAGAGGCCGGTCATACCGATGACCCCGTTCATGGGGGTGCGGATCTCGTGGCTCATGTTGGCCAGGAACTCACTCTTGGCGACGCTGGCCATCTCTGCCTGTGCAGCCAGGTATTTGGCCTGTGCCACGGCCTCTTCGAGATGGCGGTTGGTTTCCTCCAGTGCCGACTCAGCCTGAAGACGGTCGGTATTATGCTGTCGGATTCTTGCAAGCAGAATCCAGCCAAATACCATACAAAACGTTGCGGCCAGGAAGGCGCTAATGGCCACATGCTTCCGATGGCTATATGCGGTGATGTCTTGCAGCAGATTTCTCCTGATCGTTTCGGTTATCTGCGCTATGCCTGATGCAAAATTTTTTTTCTGTTTATCATATTCTGCACTTGCCAGGATGGCTGTCGCCTTCCTGGCCTGACCGTGCCGCATCAGATTAAATGCACGGTTTTCCATGTCAACCAGCTGCAAATTGGCCGTGTCCGTCTTGTCTGCTGCATCTTGCAGGGAGAAGGCCTGGCCAAGAAACACAGCCTCCTTGATGGCGTCATCCAATTTTGTTGCAAAGCTGCGGTAACGTGCTTCCCACTCCAGATCTCCAGTTGCTGCAGCCATCTGTGCACACATGGTACGCACTTCATCAAGATGGGCAATCGAGCCGCTCAATTCAATAAGTCGGAAATAAGTTTTCTGGGTCGTTTCAAGATGTCGAAACGTGTCCCAAGTGTGCCACACAAGACTTGCAAAGAGGCCTATGGTCAAGACCACGACAACCATAAATGTTTTGATGAGGCGAGGCGATATTTTTGAGGATATTTCTAGTAAATTGGACATTGAATTACTTTGGCAATGTTAAATTCTTAATTCTTAAAAATTGTAATTACATCTAGCGTGAAATTTCTTGCAAAATCGTCTCAGGCGATACTTCACTGATTACCACCGCTTCGCCTATTCTTCTGGGCAGAACAAAGCTGAGTTTTCCATTGCGTGCTTTTTTGTCATGCTGCATGGCTGCCATGAACTCGCCGGCGGGAAACGGCGGCAGAACTGTGGGCAGCCCCAGCTTTTCCAATACTACAACGAGGCGAGACGCCTCTTCCTGACTGAACATACCTAAGCGGCAGGCTAAACGCGCAGCCACCACCATGCCGATAGCCACCGCTTCCCCGTGCGTCAAGGAAAAGTTGCTCACTGCCTCCGCTGCGTGCGCGACCGTGTGCCCAAAATTCAAGAGACGCCGTTGCCCCTTGTCACGTTCATCCGCCGCCACTATTTCTGCCTTGATGCAGGCGCAAGTCGCCACCACATGCTGTAACACCTCTGGCTGTAGCGCCAGCAATAGTTGTGCCCGGGATTCGACATAAGCAAACAGATCAGAGGAAGCGATCATGCCATACTTCACGACTTCAGCCATGCCGCTTTGTATCTGTCGAGCCGTAATGGAAGAAAGCGTGCCGAGGTCGCTGAGTACGAGGCTTGGCTGGTAATAGAGGCCGATCTGGTTCTTGAGATGGTGGTAATTGAGAGCTGTCTTGCCACCGATGCTGCTGTCTACCTGGGCAAGCAGGGTGGTCGGGAAATGCGCGAGGGGAACGCCGCGCTGGTAGGTAGCTGCGACAAACCCGGCCAGGTCACCGATGACGCCGCCACCAAGCGCCAGTATGGGGGTGTGGCGATCGGCCCCTGTGCGGTAAAGTGCCTCATACAAAAAACCGGCCGTGGTAAGTGACTTGCTCTCCTCCCCTTCGTCAACAAGGACAAGCTGTGGCGAAAAATCGTGTCGGCAGAGATTTTGTTCCAGCCCGGGCCAATAAAGATGAGACAGACACGGGTGGGTGACGACCAGGCAGCGCCCTCTCCAGCCTAGTTCCTGACAGAAAAGACCGGCAGTGGCGAGAAGATCGTAGCCGATGCAGATGTCATAATACCGGCCGTTCACTTCTGCCGCTACGCGCTGTGCCGGTGGGCGGATTAAGCCGGAAGCTGGGCATGGATCAGGCGACATACGCGAACTACCTCCGCGAATTCGTCGGGTGTGATCATTTGTTCTCCGTCACTCAAAGCCTCTGCCGGAGCATAATGCACTTCGATCATGAGGCCACAGGCGCCAGCGGCGATAGCGGCACAACTCATAGGGAATACCAGATTGCGCCGACCGGTAGCGTGGCTCGGATCAACGACTACGGGAAAGCGACTTAGTCGTTGCAATATGGGTACGGCGACGATATCCGGCGTGTAGCGGGCGAAGGCCTGGCCTTTACCGAACGACAGAATCCCTCGTTCGCACAAAATGATATCGGCGTTGCCGGCGTCGGTGATATACTCGGCAAACGACAAAAACTCTTCGAGAGTGGCGCCGAAATGGCGTTTGAACAGGATGGGTTTGCCCTGACGTGCCACTGCAACGAGCAAATCCTGATTGTACATGTTGCGCGCACCGATCTGCAAAATGTCACTGTAAGGGGCCACCAGAGCGATGTGCGATTCGCAGCGCACCTCCGTTATCGTAGGCATAGCAAATGCCTGTCCGGCATCCTTGAGCCAGCCCAGTGCCTCGACCGCTTCCCTTTCGCTTTTGGCCCCGACTCCCTGGAATGAGTGGACAGAGGTGCGCGGCTTGAAGATGCCGCCGCGCAAGATATGCGCCCCCGCTTGTTTTACCCCAGCGGCAATGCGCCAGAGCTGCCCGCGACTTTCTACGGCACAAGGCCCTGCAATGAACACGGGCTGGCGACCTCCGATCTCGATCTCGCCGACACGAATTACCTGGCGGTTAGGCAGCATAGAAATCATTACGTCACAGCTTGCTGCCATATCTGGCGGACATTGGCAGCAAGGGTCATCGGATCAAAAGGTTTAGAGATGACATCGAGGGCGCCTAGCGTTTTGTATGCCTCTATTTCGTGGCGCTGGACTTTGGCTGTCACAAAAACGATCGGCGTGCGTGCCAGAGACGGAATCTTGCGCAGTTCTTTTAAAGTGCTTGGACCGTCCAAGCCAGGCATCATCACGTCGAGCAAAATCAGGTCAGGAGCATAACGTGGCGCCGCCGCAATAGCGTCTTTGCCGCAACTGCATACCTCTACCTGAAAACCGCCAAGCATCTCCAGAGCCATTTGTGTTATGGTCTGGATGTCCGGTTCATCTTCCACTAACAGAATTTTATTGAGCGCTGCCATCCCATACTCCTCTAGTCAATCTTTGCTTCGCTACACGTCTGTTTGAACTGACTCAACAAAGTTTCAATTTGTTTACTCTGTTCTGCCGTAGGTGGTGTCTTGTTTAGCGGCGCTGTTTTCACAACGGCTTCCAACTGGCGCGCTGAACTACTGACTTCCTTGAAACCATAGGTAGCGCCCGACCCGATCAGAGTGTGTATCATGCGATGCAGGTTTTCCCAGCTTTCCCAATTGTCCGGCTCACGACGCACTGTCGCCCACATTTCTTCTATCTGCTGTGCTTTCGCCGGCAAATTTCTGAGATATACATCTTTCAACAATCTCAATTGTGCTTGAAATGCGTTCAGGGCGTGTTTGCCGGAAACCGCGCCCAGCAGCGAAAACTGCTCGCCAGTTTTGTTGTCCTGCCGACTACCCACGGCGGCAAGATCTATCATCGTTTTGACCGGGGTGGCCAGGCTACTCACTATTTCCGCATCCTGGAAATTGTTACCCTGGCTGAGAAATTCGGTAAGCGAAGAGGCCTCTCCTGCCGGTTCTTGCTTGATTATCTCGGTTATAACATCGGGTGACTCCGTTATAAGGTTCGGCGACATTGTCTCTTGCTGACTGATGATCAGCGTTCCATCGGCTGCTATACCGACAGCAGACTGGCTTGCCGGCACAGTGCTGCCGGAAGGGTCCGGCTCTGTATTTTGGCTGGGTTTTTCGATAATTGTGGCATCCGGATTATGGGGTGTACCCCCGTTTGGCATTCCTGTGATGGTTTTAACGCGACCAACCTTCTTGAATGGCGTTTTTGGGCCGCGAAGCTCGGCTATTTCACTCTCGCTGTAATTCTCTGTCATCGTTCTTTGCAATTCTTCTTTTTTATCGGTCTCCGGCGAAGTTTCCGTGTCCGGCCTGGGCAGGCCCAACTCGGTAAACATCCAGCCAGGGCGCGAATCGAACTCGTCACGCCGCACTTTGGCCATAACATCTTCCACCGAGGTGATGCCGGCGCGTGCTTTTTCCATGGCGTCCCAATAGAGGGTCGTCATGCCACACTCGTGCACCGCCATTTTTTTGAAGGTTTCGGCAGTTACCCCTTTGGTGTTGACGAGTGCCCGTAAAGCTTCGTGTGGCACAAGAATTTCATGGCAACCTAGACGCCCCTTGTAGCCAGTGCCGCCACACTGTGGGCAACCTTTGGGATGGTACAGTGTCAGTGATGTCTCGGGTGGTACACCGACCAGTTTTTTGATCTCACTATTCGCCTGGTATGCTTCCTTGCATTGCCCACATAAACGCCGTAGCAATCGCTGGGCACAAATGAGGACAAGGGAAGAGCTGACCATGAACGGTTCGATCTCCATTTCCAGAAGGCGGGTAAGGGTGGAAGCAGCGTCGTTGGTGTGCAAAGTAGAAACCAAGAGGTGTCCGGTGAGCGCTGCTTCGATGGCGATGTGAGCAGTCTCATGATCACGGATTTCACCGACCAGGATGATATTCGGATCTTGCCGCAGAAAAGCGCGCAGCGCCCGCTGGAACGTAAGCCCGATGTCGTGGTTGACCTGAAGTTGGTTGATGCCTTGCAAGGTATACTCGATGGGGTCTTCAATGGTTTGGATGTTCACATGTGGCGTAGCGATTTCATTGATGGCGGCATACAGTGTCATGGATTTGCCGGAACCTGTAGGCCCGACGTGCAGCACCAGCCCATACGGAGTTTTGATCTTGGCACGGTAAAGTACCAGATTGCGCGAGGAAAAACCAAGTTGGTCCAGCGGCCACACCGATTTTTGTTTGTCGAGGATACGCATGGTCACCTTCTCGCCGAAATTCATGGGAGCAATCGCTACACGCAAATCGAAATCGGATTTTTTGTGCGAAAATTCCTTGAAGACGATGCGTCCGTCCTGTGGCATTCTGCGTTCGGCAATGTCCAGATTGCTCATAATCTTGATGCGCGACACGAGAGGACGGACCAGACTGGCCGGACGCAGACGGTTGGCGATTTGTAAACTACCGTCAATGCGATAGCGGATGACAATCTCTTTTTCCCAAGGCTCGATGTGAATATCGGAAGCTTTTTGCTCGTAGGCATTCTCGATAATTTTATTGACCAGCATGATAATCGGCTCGGAGGTTTCCGTCAGTTTCTCCGCCGCATCCGTCGCCTTTTCCTGCGGTAATTTGTAGCGTTTGCGCGCCTCCGCTTCCAATTCGGACATGCCCATTTCAGGGAGTACCAAGGCGGATGTTTTGGTCGTAAAGTTGGGACTGAGGTTAAGCAAGCGGGTAATATTTTCCGGCTCGGTAACAAACAAGCGGTATGTTTGCCCTTTGCCGAGCGAATCTTTGATATAAGTCATGAGTTCGCTGTTGAACGGATTGGCCAGCACGAAGCTGGTCTCGCCTGCCGGGTCGTTGATGGCAACTACATAATTGGAACGACAGAAGGCAGCGGGCAAAATGCCCATGTGTACTTCTTCCGGTTTGATGTTGGCAAGATAGGGTACTTTTAAAAAGTCGGCTACCATCTTCGCCACTTGTGCCGGAGAACTTCCTGCATCCGCTGCCAGCGAATAAATTTCTTTGGGGCGCAGCTTCAGCATCTTCTCTTTTTTGTCACCGGTAAGATTCCATTGCCCGATCAGATATTCCTTGAAGCGGATGAAATCGGACGGAAGAATGGCATCTTCTCGCAATTTGCGCCAGCGTTTGCTGTTGCGGAGATTGATGTATATCTTTTCGGTGAGCAGTCGTTCGTCAACGGGTTTGACGACGTAATCCACCGCGCCGGCGGCCAAGGCACGCGCCTTGTTTTGTTCTTCGCCGAGCGCGGTCAAAAAGATTACCGGAATGTAAGCGGTCGCCTCTTTCTCTTGCAGTTTGGCGCAAACTTGATAGCCATTCATACCAGGCATTGTCACATCGAGCAGCATCAAATTGGGCATAGCGGAGGCGACGATTTCCAATGCCTTCTGCCCGCTGGCTGCACACATCACGTTATACCCCCGACTGCGCAGAAGTAAGGTCATATAATTGAGCATATCAGGGTCGTCGTCAACCACCAGGATATTCGCTTGTTTGTCCATAAGAATTCCGTGCAGCGGTTAAACAATCTGTGGCAAAAAGCTGGTACCATGGATACACTTGCCAGACAGGCCGAAATTGTCGGCCACCGTCTTGCCAATGTCTGCGAACGAAGATCTTTCACCAAGTGGTATCAATCGCTGCATGCGCTTGTGGTAAACGAGTAACGGTACGTATTCGCGTGAATGGTCGGTTGACGGCGTGGTCGGGTCGTTGCCATGATCGGCAGTGAGGATCAACAAATCCTTATCATGCATACGTTCGAGAAGGTCCGGCATCTGTTTGTCGAACGCTTCGAGGGCATCGCGGAAACCCTTGGGATCATTGCGATGTCCATAGAGCATATCGAAATCTACGAGATTGACAAAGAGGAGACCTTTGTTTTTTTTCTGCAGAAGCTCAAGTGTACTCTGCATACATGCCTCGTTGCCCTTCACCGGGTAGCTCTCAGTAAGCCCTTGCTCGGCAAAAATGTCGCCAATTTTGCCCACACCGATGGACGTGAGCTTCTTTTTCTTGAGAAGATCGAGTACCGTCGGTGCCAACGGCAGCAGCGAAAAATCATGGCGTGCCCTGGTGCGTTCGTAATTGCCGCTTTTGCCGGCAAACGGCCGGGCAATCACGCGGCCTACCGCATGTTTGCCACATAAAATTTCGCGGGCGATCTGGCATATGCGATAGAGTTCCGGCAGAGGGATTACATCCTCGTGCGCGGCAATCTGGAACACCGAGTCTGCAGAAGTGTAGACAATGGGTTTGCCGGTGGCGACATGCTCATCGCCCAGTTTCTGGATAATCTCGGTACCGGAGGCAGGGTAATTGGCCAAAATACCACGGCCAATGCGTTCGCAGAACGGCTTGATCACTTCATCGGGAAACCCGTGCGGATAAGTGGGAAAAGGTTGCGGCAAAACGATGCCGGCAATCTCCCAGTGACCCGTGGTAGTGTCCTTGCCCGGTGACTGCTCGCGCATGATGCCCCAGCCGCCACTAACCGCCTTGGTGGCGAGTGGCAAGAGGCAAGAGAGACCGATTTTCGCCATCTGCGGCACTTGCAACGGAAACTTTTCGTGTATATGCAACAGGGTGTTGCTGTTGGGGTCGTCTTCGCCAAACTGGGCGGCATCAGGTAATGCACCTATGCCCACACCATCGAGTACAATCACCGTGATGCGATCGAAAGGTCTTGCCATGCTGTTGAGCTTCCTTTCAGTCAAGCTTCTGGGCTACCGAGACGGTCTTAAAGGCTTCCAGTTCATCACCTTCCTTGAGATCGTCAAAACCATCCAATCTGATGCCGCATTCGAATCCTTCTTTCACTTTGCCGACATCTTCTTTGAAATGTTTGAGACTGGCAATCGCCAAGGGTCTCTCTTTATTGAGAACCACACCGTTACGCGAGATGCGGATGTGTGAACTTCTTTCTATCACGCCGTCGGTAATGTAGCAGCCTGCTACCTTGCCCGCTTTAGACAGAGTGATCACTTTGCGGATTGTGGCATGGCCGGTGGTCTCTTCTTTGCTTTCCGGCACCAACAGGCCTT
This sequence comes from Planctomycetota bacterium, assembly GCA_020057085.1. Taxonomy (GTDB): domain Bacteria; phylum Planctomycetota; class Uabimicrobiia; order Uabimicrobiales; family JABWCH01; genus JAGVGO01. The sequence continues at coordinate 9,626 of JAGVGO010000230.1, forward strand.
GCATGATATTTCTGACATCTTCGAACATCTGGTAAATAATGCTGTAATAGCGGATCTGGATTTTTTTCGTCTCGGCCATTTCCCGTGCCATCTTGTTGGCAGTGACATTGAAACCGAGTACGATGGCCTGGCTGGCGTCCGACAATTGGATATCTCGTTCGTTGATACCACCGACGGCAGCATGCAGTAGTTTGAGTTTGACCTTGGCCGCAGAAAACGATTCCAGTTTAGGTGCTATCGCTTCGAGAGAACCATGTACATCAGTCTTCAGGATAATACGCAATTCAGGGGTTTCGGCTTTCTGGATTTGCTTCATGATATCTTCGATGGTAATTTTGCGCACCCCTTTGGCCAATTGCTTGTCGCGCAGGTTCTTTTTGCGGCCTTCAGCAATGGTGCGTGCCAGCCCCGGGTCGTCTACCACATAGAATTTATCGCCCGCCTCCGGCAGATCGGCAAGACCGGATATTTCTCCAGGCGTGGAAGGACCTGCCTCGTGGATATTTTTGCCGAGATGGTCGGTGATATCGCGTACACGGCCACAACTTGTGCCGCATAGAATATTGTCACCGCGGCGCAGAGTTCCATTTTGTACCAAGAGCGTGCTGACGACACCCTTGCCTTCCATGATTTTTGCCTCGATGACCACTCCCATCGCTTTGCGCTTCGGGTTGGCCTTGAGTTCCAAAATTTCACCCATCAGGCCAAGATATTCGAGAAGCTCAGGAATACCCTGGCCGGTCAGGGCAGAAACATCGAAGAAACCGGTTTCACCACCCCATTTTTCCGGGATCAGATTCTCTTTCATCAGTTGCTGGATAACAACTTCGGGCCGCGCGGTTTGTTTGTCAATTTTGTTGAGTGCGACCACTATAGGAACATTGGCCGCTCTGGCGTGGCTGATAGCTTCTCGTGTCTGCGGCATCACGCCGTCGTCGGCCGCCACTACCAGCACAACGATATCTGTGAGATGCGCCCCTCGTGAACGCATCAAGGTAAATGCTTCATGTCCTGGTGTATCCAAAAATACGATCTCGTGTTTTTCCGTTTTCACTTTGTGGGCGCCAATATGTTGGGTAATACCACCCGCCTCGTGTGCAGCGATGTCGGTTTGGCGAATACGATCCAATAAAGAAGTTTTGCCATGATTCACATGCCCCATAAAAGTAACAACCGGAGCGCGTGGTTTCAAATCTTGAGGCTTATCTTCTTTCTGGATTTCCTTCAAGATTGCTTCTTCGATATTTTCACCTTTTTTGGCTTGGAGGTCTTTGCCAAACTCAAGTCCTAACCATTCTACCATAGTCTCATCCAAAGATTCGTTCAAAGTTACTCTGTTTTTAGAAGATTCCGAAATTTTCTGCAAAATCAGGTTCGTCCGCACACCTATCGCTTGCGATAAATCTTTCACCGAGATAGGCACACTCACTTCGATTTTGCGTGGCATTTTGGGAAAAATTTCTGTTTTCCCAGGCAAAGGCGGACGCACCGGTACACCCTTGTCTGTCTGCGTTTTGCCAGTATTGGACACCACCGATACTGGCGACTCCCTGGCTACACCTTTGGCTTGCACCTTCGTGGTAGGTATATCAATGTGGGTTTCGGCCTTTACTGCTGTGGCAGGACGTGGCTCTGTCAGTACACCTTTAGCCACTGTTGGCTGCTGTAAAGTAGGAGAGATATCCTTGCCAATCTTTCTATCCCCTGCTGTTGTCGCCAATGTTCTTCTATCTTCTTTGCCCACTTCCGGCTGTGTGATTTTGTTCGCCGGGGCAACCTTAGTTTCTTTGGGGAGAACAGCAGGAACTTCGATATGATTTACCGCGACAACACTCCTGGTTTCTCGAACCGAGGTAGCGTTCACTGGTGCGGAAGATATTTCTTCTTTAGGCAGAACAGCGGCAGTCGCGATTGGCTTGGTTTCTCCGGCTTTTACAGGAGCCATGTGTCCACTAGCTTGCACAACTGCCGGTTCCTTTACTTTTTCTGCTATCACAGCAATAGTAAGGGGCTTAGCGGACACAGAGTCTCCCTCATGGGCAGTTGTAGCTGATACCTGTCCTGCAACGGGCAATCGCGGTTCTTCTACCACACTGGATTTGGTTGCCGGAGCTGTCTCTGCTTTTGAAATTGTTGTAGTCTCTCTGGCAGAGTCAGCGGTAGCTGTCCGTTCCTCACTTCCTGTTGCTGCCTTTTTGAGCCACGAACGAATATCTTGTTCTTGGCCAGGTTCTAAACTGCAAAGAGGGTTTTTTATCACCTGGCCGTTTTGTTTAGCTACATCCAATAGCTCTTTAGTGGATATTGCCAATTCTTTAGCCAATTCCCAAACTCTAGTTTTCAATATTTTACCTCCATCGTCAGTGCTAAGCGTTCATGCGCATGTCCCCTTGAATAAACATCCGTTTCGTCACCTTGGCCTTTTCAAATATTTTCTTCCTTTGGCAAAGACGACGGCACAGATTTTTCCATGTCCGCTTTTTCATTATTCGACAAAATATCAATTTCCCATTTACAAAGACGCGATGCCAACCGTACATTTTGACCATCTTTGCCGATGGCTAGCGGTTGTTGGCTTTCGCTGACAAACACTTTAGCCCGCTTTCTGTCCTTGTCCAAGACAATGCGAGAAATTTCCGCTGGTTTCAATGCGTTTTCGATCAAGACCTCAGGCGAGGTATCCCAACGAATGATATCTATTTTTTCTCCACTTAACTCCTCAAGAATATTTCTAATTCTGGCTCCACGTACGCCGATACAGGCTCCTACACAATCTATTTTGCTGTCTTCGCTTGACACTGCTATCTTGGTGCGATACCCAGACTCTCTTACCAGGCTATTGACAATGATAATTCCTTGGGCAATTTCGGGTACTTCCAATTCAAAAAGTTTTCTGAGAAAATTAGGATGCGTGCGCGACAAAATAATTTTTACCCGTTGTGGCATCTTTTTCACTTCCAAAAGATAAGCACGAATCCTATCACCTGGATAATAATATTCACCGGGCACTTGTTCCTGTGCTGGCAACATACCTTCTATTTTGCCCAAATTGATAACCAAGGAACCGTGTTCGTGACGAAGCACATGGCCACTTAAAATCTGGCGC
>JAGVGO010000200.1 GCA_020057085.1 Planctomycetota bacterium
ACCCGCAAGCAGCTAAAGCTGTTTGCGACCTCTCCCGCCAGGGGAGAGGTTATACTCTACCCATAATTTTTCTATCCCCCCGAAGTGTTAGATACGCCCTTTCTATGCCTGGGATAATTATTTTTTTCCAAAAGCCTTAGTCAACTTCATTCTTTTTTTCCCTCGCTTTCTTTCTTGCGGCGGGTGTAGCCGTGCTCGCGCTGTTCCATCTCGTGGATGATGACCTCTTTCAATACTGCTGGATTACTTACGCCGTAAAGGCTATAAAAACTCGGGGCGCGTGGCACCGTGACCGATTTGCCGCCACCCACTTCGACGCTGATCTTGGGACCGCTGGCCATCTGCATGCCGCCATGGACTGCGACAAATGCCTGGTCACTGCCGGTGCCGATGCCGGAAGCAGAAATAGGGATGATGGTGCCGAAGTTGAAGATGCGGCCCAGCAAACTCTGGTGGACGATGAGGTCGTCCACTTTGCCATACAAGAGATCGCGTTCACGTTTGGCCAAAAAACCAAAGCGCGTGACGATGCGATGGTTGGTGATGTAGTAACGGTGCGAACGGCGGTAGCTGTTGCTGGCAAAGAGGCCCATCAGCGACACGGCGATGAGCAGATAGTTGTGCATCTCCTGCGCCTGTGGGCGTATGGGCAGGTAGTCGCTGACAAACTGCCAGGCATGGCGTGTCGTTGCATAAGAAGAGACCGTATCGCGTAGCACTTGATAGACTGTGTCCTGGTAACAATGTGCCGCCACACCGGCAGCGCACAGGTTCAGCGACAGAAACAGCCAGCGCCAGTTGATTTGGAATACAGTGACAACCACCGCCGGAATGACGATGACAAGAGACCACAGTGTCAGATAAATGATCGCCTCGATTGACTGTCCTTGTGGCCACTCATGTATCCATTGCACAATCTCACCCCGAAACATGATACAAGCGCCCCCAACTGCCCCCAGATAGAGCCAGATCAAATAAAGATGCAACATGGCCAGAAAATGCGGGTAGGTGGTCTTGAGAATTTTCTCGCCTTCGTTCAGATGAATCGCCATGCCTTGTTCCTTTCATTTATTTCAAATCCACCTCGTGGTGGATAGTGCCGCCTCGCTCGGAAATGGCGTGCAACTTGAGCTTACCGCCTTGCGGGGCGTAGATGACCCATTCCGTCTTGCCACGGTTGTCGGTAGGGGAAGCGGCGTATGGGCCGAAGTAGCTGGTGTCCTGCTTGTTGGCGCGGCCTTCCAGATGGCCGAGTTCGCTCTTCATCTGGCCGGACTTGAGCGAGGCGCCTTCAGGTAATTCTATTTCAATGCGTACCGGGCGTACTGCCCGCATCTTGCGTGCCTGGTTGGCGACATGGGTAGGCAGAAATCCTTGATTTTCCACGACGGTAAGGATATGGTAGTTGCCGTGTCCTAGATTGTCTACCTGCATGGTACGCCAGTGGATACGCGGAGCAATCGCATTGAAGGCAATGGCAAAATCGGCCTGCGGTGCGATCTCTTTTTCCAGAAGATCGGGCGGCGGGTTACGCCAGGTAAACAAACGATCCCAGCCGCCCAGTTCCACCTTGCCCAGTTGCTGATGGTTGAACTCGTACCACGGCACCAAACCTTGCGGCGCGTGTTTCACGACAAAGTCGAAAATTTTGTGGTCGTCTTCGATCGGGTGCTTGCGCAGCCACTCGATGAAATTTTTCTGCTTGTTCTTTTCTTCTACGCCAGCCGAAGTGGCAAGGTCCCAAAGCTCAATGGTAAAGGCAAAGATGCCCTTGTGATCGAAGAGCCAGTCGTCGAAGGTGCCGGTGATCACCTCTTTCGGATGATATTTGAAGTTGTGGAACACCGACACGCACGGATAGCCGGTGATTTTACTGCCGCGCTCACCGATGACATCGTAGACCCAGCGGTCGTCGGTGTCCATCTCGTCGTCGCTTTTGGTGCTGAACGGTCGCAGGATGACACGGCTGAAGGTGTGGTAAGTGATGGCACCGAACAGATTGGGGTGTTTGGTGATGAATTCGGCCACGGCGCGCACCTCCGGCTCCGAAGTGGGGTAGTCGCCGGCACCTGATTGTTCGCCTTCCGGCCGCCAGCACCACGGGAAATTGCGGTTGAAATCAAGCCCCTGGACTGCCGGCGCCAGATTGATGATGTGCCCATCATAATTTTCCAGAGTGCCTTCAGGGAAAATGCGGTAGTAGACGCCGCCTTCCTCATCAGGGCCGCGCTTGACCATGAGGCGCGGGTCTTTCTCAGACACCTTCCAGTCACCGGTGGGATCGGGGATGCGCATCTGCAAAATACGGCCGTCGCCATCCACGTCTTCCATGTGCAGCCCGGTTTTCTTGTCTTCGTAAGGATACGGCCGCGTGCCAGAGCGCAGGTATTGTGGGTTCTTGTCGGCAAGTGCCAGTTCGGCGCCGTCCGGGTTCAAACGCGGCACGATGTACACCACCTGCTCGTCAACGATGCGGGTGATCTGGTCGTTTTTGCCGTATTCGCTGAGCATTTTGCGCAGGAAATAGAGCGCGGCCATGGAAGTAGCCAGTTCGGTGGCATGAATATTGCCGTCCATCCAGAACCCAGGTTTTTCCAGGTCGGGACCAGTTTTCTTGTTGGTGAGGATGACGAGTGGAATGTCGCGGCCTTCGTAAGTTTTGCCAAGCGCCGTCAGTTCCATGATATGGGAATATTCCTGGGCCAGCCCTTGCAGTATCTTGGTGAGTTCATTGTTGCGGTAGTAAGTGTCAAAACGGATTTCCATGAAAAATTGATTTCCTTTCTGATTGAAAAAACTGGGACGGATGGGTTTTTGCTATGGCATAAACACGGCCAGGGCGAGTTCCACCTTGCCGAGAGGCGCGCTTACCTGGATGCCTTGCACCGCGCCTTTGATTTGCTCGAACATTTCGCGGGCAAGGGCCACGCCCTCGGCGCGTTGCGCCTCCGGAGTTTCCGCCTTCTTTATGCGCGCCAGCACCTCTTTGGGCATGACGACGCCCGGGACTTCGTTACCCAAAAATTCAGCGTTGCGGTAACTGGCGAGTGGCCAGAGCCCTGCGATAACAGGTATGTGGAACTGCTCAATGCGCTTTAAAAATTTGTATAACTGCCCGACATCGAACACTGGCTGGGTGATGGCAAACTGGGCGCCTGCTTCCACCTTGTAGGCAAAACGCTTGAGTTCGTACTCTATTTCGATGGCGCATGGGTTGACCCCGACGCCGATGAAAAACGCCGTTGGCTTGCCGATCGGGTTATTACCGATGTCAAGCCCAGAATTCAAATTGTTTACCATGTTGGTGAGGCCGATGGAATCAATGTCGAAGACCGCAGTGGCCTGCGGATAAGGCCCCATTTTGGGCGGGTCGCCGGTGACGAGCAACAGATTGCGTAGCCCCATCGCGGCAGCACCCAGAAGGTCGGACTGCATACCCAACAAGTTGCGGTCGCGGCAGGTATAGTGTACCACCGACTCAATGCCTATCTTCTGTTCGATCAAGAGCGATGTGGCCAATGCTCCCATGCGGCTTTGCGCCCGTGGGCCGTCGGGCACATTGATGGCATCTACCTTGGCATCTTTGATTTTCTGTGCGCTCAGTAGCATCTTTGCAGGATCGCAACCTTGCGGCGGTACGATTTCGACACTCGTTACGAATTCACCCTTGACGAGCTTGGCAGCCAGCTTCGAACGTTCGGCGGTGGGCAAAGTCGGCACCTTGAGCGCCTCCTTGCGCTCTTGCGTCGGCAGCACAATCATTACATGGCGCGGCGAGATAGCACGCACGGCATCGGCCATGATGCGGATGTGTTCAGGTGTGGTACCACAGCAACCGCCGACAAAGCGTACGCCCGCCGCCTGGATGAACCGCCGCGTATATTCCGCCATGTATTCGGGGGTGGCCATGTACATCTTGCGCCCTTCTACCTCGCGCGGCATGCCGGCGTTGGGCTGGGCCGACAGGGGCTTGCTCGTCACCTTGCACATCGCTTCCATCGCTTCGAGCAGAATGGCCGGACCGACCGAACAGTTGAGACCGATGACATCCGCCCCCCATTTGTCGAGAGCTTTGGCGATTTCCACAGGGTCGCCGCCGTAGGAAGTCTTGACGTTCTGCTGGATGGTCATCTGCGCCACGACTGGCAGATCGCATGCCTCGCGTACGGCGCGGATGGCCTGGCGGATTTCCAGAAGATCGCTGAATGTTTCGACGATGATGAGATCGGCGCCGCCCGCCACGAGTCCTTCTATCGCTTCTTTGAAAAAATCTTTGGCTTCGTCGAACGAGGTCGGCCCGTAAGGTTCGATGCGAATACCGAGCGGCCCAACCGCACCGGCGACATAGATTTCCTCGCCGACAGCCTCGCGCGCGATCTCTGCCGCCCGCTTGTTGATGGCAAAAGTTTGGCTTTCGAGTCCGTAGTCTTTGAGATGCGGACGTGTAGCGCCAAAGGTGTTGGTTTCCACGATCTCCGCACCGGCTTTGACGTAGTCGCGGTGGATGCTTTTAATGAGTTCCGGTTCTTTCAGGCAGAGTTCATCATAAGAACGGTTGATGAATACCCCCTTTTGGTAGATCATCGTGCCCATAGCGCCGTCAAACATACAGACTCTGTTCCCTTCGATGAGGGAACGAAAATTGCGTTTCACAAGAGCGTCTCCTATTACCAGATAATATTTTGCTCGACGTGCTGCCGGGTTTGTTCCATCTGCTCCACATGATGAGCGCCGAGAATGTTGACCGCTTGCTCGCGGCTCAGTTTACCAGACAGATAGTCGTTGGCAATATATTTCTGGTAGATGATGGCGACGCCTTTCTCGATGGCTTCGGCCATGATTTCATTTTCGTTGCGTCCACTGGTTTTTACCAGATATGCCAGTCTATCGTGTAATGATTGTTGCATCGTTGATGTCTCCTTCGAGCCTTAAAACAAAAAACCGTCCAGCTTTTGGCTGAGACGGTTTTTGCGTCACGCTTTAGCTGAATTTTTCAGCGCCCGCAAGCTGTGCTTCAAATTGGCGCATGGTTTTTATGGATATTTTCGTTTATTATAAGCCAAATTTTTTATTTTACAACACTTATTTTGACAATGTTGAATTAGTCGCGGGGCAGATCACCGGCAGAGTTCAGCAAGATGAATTTGGCATGGTGATTATTGTCTTGCAGCAAGAGTAGCGGACGGTCGCTGAAGAGTTGAAACAGCTCACCGTGGGAAACAAGGGAGAGTTTGGGTTTGGCCGCAGGCCTGGCAATTTCTATCTTGGCTTTTGTTGCTACCACCTCAACCACACCCTCCACGGCTTCCGCACGTGCCTGGGCGGTGGTGCGAATCTGCTCCTGTTTCAATGCCTGGGATTTGACCAAAATTTTCAGTGAGGCAGTCTCTTGTGGTCCGTTATGGAACAAAAATATCGCTACCAGCAAGAAGGAGGCGGCAATGCTCCACGCTAACCGGCGGTATAGAAGCCGCTTGTATTGTCTGCGTTTTTGTATGTAGAACAGGCAGTTGCTGCGGCTTTCATGATACGCTGCATCATAATATTCATCTTGCAACACAGCCTGTAATAATTCGTTGTCGTGCCTATTCATGTTTCAGTCTTTCCAGCATCATTTCCTTGATTTTTCTGCGAATACGGATCAGCCGTGATTCCAGCGCCTTCAAACTAAGGCTGTGCGTCGCCGCCACCGCTACCTGAGGTTGCTCTCTCAGGTAGCAATCTTCAAGCAGTTGCCATTCTTCCGTCGCCATGGTTTCTACTATTTCGCCCAGAAGTGAGAGTAAATGCGCGTGCGTATCTTCCGCCGACGCTGCGGCCATTTTTTCTTGCAATGCGGCCACTACTTGCGCCGGCATCTTGTGTTGGCGGCGTATATGGTCAATCAACGCGGTGCGTGTCAGCCTGGTAAGCCAGGCCCAAAACACACTTTCTTCACTGAACGGTTTACCATAACGCAGCACTCGCAGCATGGTGTCTTGCAAAACATCTCGCACCGTCTCTTCCCTGCCTTTGGTCATGACAAGCAGGTATTGGTAAAGCCGTGGATAATATGTAGCATAAAAGAGATTGAAAGCCTCTTCATCGTGTACCATACGGGATGTAAGGTCAAGAATATCGTGCATCTGATAGCCACAAAAGAGTAGAGAGACGGCGCAATTCGACAGATATTATTGGCCGGTTATTTTAATATCCGCATCTTCTCCGGGGCCGCCTTTCTTGCCGTCGGCACCCAGCGTTCTGATTTCACATACATCGTTCGCCATGCGGTATTGGTAATCGCGGCCCCAGGGATCTTTGTTGATTTGCTTGAGATACGGATCTTTGCTGCCTTTTTTGTTTTTGAGCAACAATTTGAGTCCCTGGTCGGTAGTTGGATAAGAGCCACTGTCTACCTTGTATGCGTCGAGTGCGCGCAGAATTTCTTTCATCTGGGCGTCTGCCAGTTGGGCAGGGTTCCAGTCCTTGGTAGTAGTGGCACTCTCTGGTCCAGTGGCTCCTTTAAGCCTGGCTAGCGCGGACTGTGCCTGGGTCAGGGCTGCTTTCAGTTTGTCAGCTTCTTGCTGGTATTGGGCCATTTCTTCTTTTTGTCTGCTGGTCAATGTTTTGAGTTGTTCGATTGTTTGCAAAGCTTGCGCAAGCTCCTGATTGCTGCGCGCCAGTTCCTTTTGCGTCGTTTCCAGTAAAGCCTTCGTTTTGCTTGACTCGGCTTGCGCTTCCGCTTTGTATTTTTCGCTGGCAGCAGTGTCCCCACAGCCCACTGCCCACACTAACGACAGCATCGCCAAAAATACAGTAACCATTTTCATAGAATGCTCCTTTCGTATGTCAAACATTAGCGATTTTTCGTTTCTTTGTTTTCTTCACTCATGCCAACACTCAGTTGGTTCAGCGTCGTTTTGATAATCTCTTGTTCTTCCCCCGTGCCCAAGGCGATCAGCAGTTTGGTGTCTGCATGGAATTTCAACTTGCCGGTAATTTCTCTCGACTGCATTTCCCAGGCAGTCTGGATGGCGGTGACAATGTCTTCCACTTTGTAAACTTTGAGATAGGATTCAATGCAGTAGATATCTGTTTTCAAGGGCGCTTTGGGCGACTCAAAGCATTTGATGGTTGCCACATTGGCCTTGTAGTTCACATGTAAAAGCGGGGAAACAAAACCGAGCGCTTGCGTCAAGTCCTGGATAGTGACATGGTATAGTTTGAACGCCGGCAGTGTAACTTTTGCCACCTCTGAACTGCAGATGACGTTGGCACCGGCTTTACCCTCTTTTTCCAACTGCGCCAACAACTCGCCCATCGTACCGCCGGCAAATTCCACCGAGAAAAACAGTTGGCCGCCTACATTCTCCGCTTCTTTCTTCGGCTGTTTTTCATGTTTTTTGTGGCAGACGATGGTGGTTATGTTGTGATGGACTCCCACCTTGATTTCCGCAGATTCTGCCAGAATGAATTCCAGCGCAAAAAAGATGTCTTTCGTGGTGACGCCGTGCAGTTTAAAAGGGGGAATGGAGATTTGCGCCGCTTCCGTAGTGCAAATGACATTGGGGTCGCTCTTGGTTTCCTGTTCTATTTGCAGCAGCAGATCGTTGATGGTGCCGCCTGCAAATTGAATGTGAAAATGTGATGGTGTAGGAATTTTCTCTTCCGTCTGCTTGCTATCCTGGCCAACCAGCATAGGCGCAATGGCGAATAACAGAACCAGTAAATATTTATGCATTGCGAACTCCTTGATATCGGTAGTTGTTGCAGGCAACAGAACAGAAACCCGTGTTCTGCCTGTTGCCATAAGGACATCTCATTTAGTAATACGCCGGATTTTGCAAAATCCTTCATTATTTTTTGTAAATTTTTTTGTTCTGCAGAGAATGGCCCTGAGTCCAGCAAATTTCTTTGACAGCCTGGCATTTCCATGCTACAATTTTGGCAATAAGCAAACTATTGAAAATACAAATGATACCTTAGGAGCTGTAAGTAGACAGGTGTGGTTATGCAAGTTCGAGAAGACCAACACCGGCTGTTCCAGTTGCTTTGCCAGAGCAAACAGCCGTGGGATGTACAGGAATTGGCACAACAGGCGGGCATGGATCAGCCGATGGCTATGGGCACAGTGACTTTCGCCCAGCACGAGGGCTGGGTGACTGTGAGCGAAATCGAGCGTCTGGAGCTAATCGCCAGCGACGACGCCAATGCGCGTGTATGTAGTGAACTGCCGGAGCGACAGTTTATCTATGTACTCCAAAAATACGGCAAAATGGCGCTCCAGGAAGTGGCCCAGGAAGCACAGAAACTGGGTCTTCAGGTGAATGAGATCATCAAATGGGGCACGCAGCGTGGCTGGCTGCAGAAGCAAGGCCGCGAACTCGTCGTGAGTGAGGCGGGCAAGAAAATTACACCGCAACTACACGACGACGACGAAAAAATGTTCCGGCTCATCTGCGATGCCAACTGGCGCAAGGAAAAACTGCCGGAGGCCAAAGGTGAGGCGCGTATTTTTTTGGACCAGTTACCCGCCCTCGGCATTGACCCCGAGCGTGTGCGCGAGCTTTTGAAAAATCGAGCAGAGCTGGCTAAAATCAAGAGTCGTACCCAGCGCAAAGTGACACTTACCGACAAGGGACGTGCGGCCATCGCTTCTCTCAGCGTTGCCTGTGAAGAAAAGAACCAGCTCACGAGCGAAGACATTCTCTCCGGCAACTGGAAGAAAATTAGCCTGCGGCCTTACGATGTCACCCTGGCCGCCGAGCTGAAGCACGTCAGCAAAATACATCCGCTGCAGAAGATCATCCAGGAGGCGCGTCAGGCGTTCCTGCAAATGGGGTTTACCGAGGTGGTGTCGCCGCAGGCCGAGGTGAGTTTCTGGGATTTCGACGCGCTGTTCCAGCCGCAGGATCATCCGTCACGCGACATGCAAGACACCTTCTATCTGAAGCGTCCCAAAGAGGGGCCGCTACCCGATGCAGGGCTGGTCGAGAAAGTACGCCAGACTCACCAGAACGGCGGTACTACGGGTTCAGCCGGTTGGGGCTATCAGTGGAAGCCGCAGGAAGCCAGGAAAATGGTGATGCGCACCCACACCACCGCCACGACTGTACGTGCCCTGGCGGCAGACCCTAAGCCGCCGCGCAAGGTGTTCTGTGTCGGCCGCGTGTTCAGGAACGAAACCATTGATTTCAAACACCTGCCGGAGTTCCATCAGGTGGACGGCATCATCATCGACAATAGCGCTTCGTTCTGCGCCCTGCTCGGTACCCTGCGAGAATTTTACCGCAAGATGGGGTTTAGCGAAGTGAAGTTCAAGCCGTCGTTCTTTCCTTACACCGAGCCGTCGGCCGATGTGCTGGTGTGGATGCCGCAGAAAAAAACGTGGCTTGAGTTCGGCGGCTGCGGCGTATTTCGCCCGGAAGTGACAGAACCGCTAGGCTGCACAGTGCCGGTGCTGGCGTGGGGATTGGGACTCGAACGGCTTGCCATGATGCGTTATGATCTCAACGATATCCGTGTGTTGTACGGTTCGGATTTGGATTGGTTGCAGGAGGTTAGCTTGTGCCAGTAATTGGAATTTCCGTCAAGTATCTCAATGCCTTACTCAAAACATCCCTGTCGCCGGAGGAACTGACCGAGACGCTCGGTCAGCTCGGCTGCGACGCCGATGAGCCGGCCGATATTGCCATTTACGAATGTCCGCAGTGCCGCGTGCCCAGTGAAAAGCTGTCGCAGGAAGAGGCGCCGCGCCGCTGCGTCATTTGTGGGCATGAGGCGGAGAGCGATTTTCCCAGTATCGGCAGCGACAAGGTGGTGCGTCTGGATTTGCTGCCGGCGCGCTCCGATCTGTTCGATCCGGGCGGACTCTCGCGCGCCCTCAAAGGGTATCTGGAAATCGAAACCGGGCTGCCGCACTACCACGTCGAAACGCCGGAAATTCGTGTCGAAGTTTCTCCGGATTTGTCGCTGCCGCAAAGCTACCGGCCATTCATCGCCTGCGCCGTGGTCACTATGCCGCCGCTCGACGGACTGCTCTTGCGCGTACTCATGAAACTGCAGGAAAACTTGCACTGGGGCATTGGCCGCAACCGCAAGCTGTCGTCCATCGGTGTGTACGATCTCGATACCATTACCCCGCCGATCTTTTATGGAGCGGCGTCGCCCACAGCAACGACATTTTGCCCGCTTGGCCTCAGCAAGCCGATGACAGCAGCCGAGATTCTGGAAAAGCATCCGAAGGGTATAGCCTATGCGCATCTGTTGAAGCCTTTGTCTGCCTATCCGTTGCTGCGCGACAGCAGAGGTCAGGTATTGTCGCTGCCACCCATCATCAACAGCAATGAAACCAAGGTCAGGATCGGCACCACGCGCCTCTTCATAGATGTGACAGGTATCACCCAAAGCGATGTGGACAAATCGCTCAATACGTTCATCACTTCGCTTAGCGAAATGGGCGGGCATGTCCAGGCGGTCATTGTGCGCCATCAGGACAGCGAAAAGATTACGCCCGATCTGGAAGCCAAGGAAATACAGATACATCTCGACAAGGCGCACAAGTGGCTGGGGTTCGATCTCAAGGCCAGCGACCTCGTGCGTTATCTGGAACGCATGCGCCTTGGCGCGCACGGACGCTCGCCAGTGTATTATGTGAAATACCCTGTTTACCGCGCCGATATCAAGCACGAGGTTGACATCTTTGAAGACATCGCCATTGCGCATGGCTTTGCCAATCTGCCGCTCCACATGGTTTCCACTATGACTGTGGGAGAGGAACGGGCCGAAGAGAAGGTGTCGCAGACTGCGAGGCAGATCATGCTGGGCATGGGGTTTGACGAGATTGTCTCGCTCACCCTGACCACGGAACAGAACCATTTTACCAAGCTGCGGCTCACTCCCGGCCAGGAGCATGTAATGTTGCTCAACTCCAAACTGAGCGATTACAATGTCGTACGTTGCCACCTGTGGACCGGACTCATGGAATCCTTGAATAAGAACCGGCGCAAGGCTGTACCGCAAAAATTTTTCGAGCTGGGCAATGCCATTATCTATAGCGGCGAAGAAAAAATTCCGCGCGAAGAGCGTCGTCTGGCCTTCTGCATCATCGGCCCTGACACTGGTTATGCGGAGGCGCGAGCGGTGATAGACACCTTGCTCAAAGATTTGCGCAAGAGCGGGCAATACAAACCGCTCGAACATCCGACATTTATTGGCGGGCGCGCAGCCGAGCTGACTACAAGCGATGGCTACAAGGCATATTTGGGGGAGCTGCACCCGGAAATACTGGAAAATTTCGGTCTCGGTTTCCCGGTGGCTCTCGGCGAATTGACTCTGGCTCAGGCCATATAAGAGGTAAACCATGTCCCAATTTGCACTGACCATGGAAATGGTGCAAGAACTCGATATTCAGAGCGGACGTCTTGCCGGCATCATCAATGACGCCAGTTATGAGGATATCGTCAAGACGTACCAGCTCGATCTGTCCCAGTGCTTCCTGTGGCTCGATGTGGTGCGTATCCTGAACTATATCATACACGTCTACAACTACGAAGATACCTATCTCAGCACTGAAAAATTGGGCGTTACAGCCAAAAAGATTATCGTTACCAAACCGGACAAATTTCCCTTTTTTCTTCAACTGCTGAAGGAAGAAAATATCTTCGACGGCAATGCCAGAATGGGCACGCTGATGAAGGAAGAAAACATCTTCGACAGCGATACAAAAATTGGCACGGTAATTCACGAGATCGTGGAAGACATTCACAACGTATACCAATTGGTGGACAAAGAAATGAAAGAGATTCTGGCCAGCCAGGAAGAAATTAACCGTCTGGTAGACGGCCAGGCTTAGCGAGGGAGTCACTATGGCGCAATATTTCCACCAAATTTTGATCGGGAAAAAGCTGCTAGAAGGTAAGGTGCTGCCTGCCAGCTATGAAGTGAGTACGCCCAACGCCATTCTCATCGAAAATTTTCTGGCGATTCAACGCGGAGGCGAGATATTCCAGGCACGTTTTGCCGGCGGCAACAGGGCGTTTCTGCTGAAAATCCCGGCTCCCCCTCTCGAAGAAACCAACAAATATATACAGAACGAGATCACCGTCCTGGAAAAATTGGCCAAACCAGGAGTCTTGCAAATTCCGGTGATACAGAAGAGTTCGCTCGCCGGCAGCCAGAAGAGTCTACCGTTTTATGTGAGTCAGCTCGTTGCCTCTTATAACATGCGTTTCCCTGAATTGTTACAACGCAAAGCAATCAACCATGTAGAAGCGATGAAAATTTTTTATCTCTTGGCCAAAGCGCTGGAGTATCTTGCCGCTTACCAGATTGTGCATAGCGACATCCATCCGGATACGGTGCAATTTTACGATCACATGCCGATGATCACCCATTTCGGTGCGGCAAAAAACTGGCGCGAGACATGGTCGGAAATCTCCAGTCTTGCTGCCAAATATGGCGACCCCCTGTGGCTGCCACCGGAAGTTTTTACGATAGAGCTGGCACAGGATGGAGCGCCGGAAGTGGTGTTCCATCCCGAAGAGTTCGGTGACAAGACCGACGTGTGGGCCCTCGGACTCCTTTTGGCATATTACCTGACAGGCACCAAGATATTTGAAGATATATCGCTGGACGGTGGCATAAACGGAGTCTTGCAAAATATTCCCAGCATTTCGCAAAAACAGATGGTAGCTCGCTATCGCAACCGCTGTAAACTTTTCCTCGAACAAAACTATCTTACCTTCGCTTCGGCTATGGATGAAACCCAATTCATCAATGAGATCGGAGAGTTATGCTGGGCGGAGCACGAAAATGAAGCATCGCTCGGGGCCATTGACCGCGACCAGATGGTACGGTTTGGCATAGACAATCTGATGACCACACGCAAAAAAATGATCGCACAGAGCCGGCAAAAATCGAAATTTCTCAAGGAATTTTATGTGCAGATCCTGGTGGCGTTGTTTGACATGTGTATTGCACCCGCCAAATTGCGGGCCAACGGCAAACAACTGGTGGTCGTACTCAATTGCCTGCTGCCGGGCCTGGCCAGGCAAGCCAACTTTTTGCAGTGCCAGCCTTATGTACCGCAATTCCAGGACACTGCGACAAGCACGTCGGTTACCCCATCATCCCTGACGGTGGACAAAGCAACGACCATACCTGTGGCGACTGCCGGCCCTGTCGGCCAGGGGAATTCGTTGCTGCGGCCGCAGACTTTTCGTGCCGGCACCCGCACTGCCTCTCCCGCACCTATGGGTAGCCTCGCACAACCGGCAAGTCACACGCCAGGAACAGTCTTCGAACGCCCACGCGCGCAATTGCGTCATTCCATGAAAACAGCGAATTCGCCTGAGATTCAAAGTCTGATACAACAGGAGCGTCATCGCTATTTCGGCAAAACCAAAGAGGAAGAAAAGCCTCAGTAAAATTGGCGCGGAAATTTCCCCGTGCAACCACGGGGCTATAAAACTTTTGCGTCTACGGCGCATAGAAGGCTCTAGCCGGCCCTAGCCCCTGGCTATTCCTATTGCTACTGCAGGGCGTATCCAATAATTAGGGGGCATAGTAACTTTTTTGAAATAAGTACAAGAGTACAAGCCTATAACCTCTCC
>JAGVGO010000095.1 GCA_020057085.1 Planctomycetota bacterium
AAGAAGCACAGAGGAAAGGCGCATAGCCGTAGCTCTGTAACTGAGGGCGCGACGACGCCATTGGTCAAAAGATCAAGTAAGTTGTAAAGGTTATTTTTTACAGCGACTAAGCAACAAGGAAGCATCGCCATGTCA
The DNA here is from genome assembly GCA_020057085.1 of Planctomycetota bacterium. Lineage (GTDB taxonomy): Bacteria > Planctomycetota > Uabimicrobiia > Uabimicrobiales > JABWCH01 > JAGVGO01. The sequence goes on from JAGVGO010000095.1 coordinate 136, forward strand.
CAAACACACGAATTCGTCATCGAAGACCTCTATGCCAATATTGACGGAAAGCCTATCTTGCAAGGCATTTCCCTCAGGATGAAGAGCGGTGAAGTCCATGCGCTCATGGGGCCGAACGGCTCGGGCAAAAGTACTCTTGCCAATGTCATCATGGGCCATCCATTGTACCAGGTGACCCAGGGCAAAGTCTTGCTCGATGGCGTCAATATTCTCGAACTCGCGACCGACAAGCGGGCGAAACTGGGACTATTTCTCGCCTTCCAGTATCCGGTGGAAATCCCCGGCGTTACCGTGGCCAAATTCATGAAACGGGCGGTCGAGGCCAAGATCGCCGCAGAAGGCGGAAAATTTTTGGTGTCAGGGTTTGTCAAAGAACTCAAGGAAAGCGTACAATTCCTCGGCATGGATCCGCAATTCGTCAACCGCCACCTCAACGAAGGCTTCTCCGGCGGTGAGAAGAAGCGCATGGAAATCGTCCAGATGCTGATGCTCAAACCAAAATTCGCGGTACTCGACGAAGCCGATTCCGGCCTCGACATTGACGCGCTCAAGGTGGTGTCGGACGGCCTCAACAAATTGCGAGGACCGGAGTTCGGTTCGCTTGTCATTACCCATTACCAACGTATTCTCAATTACATCAACCCTGATTTCGTGCATGTCATGTGCAACGGACGTATCGTCACTTCCGGCGGGCAGGAACTCAGTAGAGAGCTTGAAGAGAAAGGATACGACTGGGTTAAAGAAAAATTCGCGGGAGGCAAATCATGAAGTCAGAACAAACCCAACTCAACATGGGTGTCACTCCGGGAGCGTACAAATATGGCTTTGCCGATCCGGAAAACGAGGTGTTCAGGTGCGAGAAAGGGCTGACCGAAACAGTGGTGAGCCAGATTTCCGAGCATAAAAACGAGCCGCAGTGGATGCGTGAATTTCGCCTGCGCGCGCTAAAGATTTTTTGGAAAAAACCGATGCCTAATTGGGGGCCGGATCTGTCGAGCCTGGATTTCACCGGCATCTACTACTACATCAAGCCGGTCGTGACGCAGGGACGCACCTGGGCAGACGTGCCCGACGACATCAAGCGCACTTTCGACAAGCTCGGCATCCCTGAAGCGGAACGCAAATTCCTCGCCGGCGTCGGCGCGCAGTACGACTCCGAAGTGGTCTACCACAACATCAAAGAAGACCTGGCCAAAAAAGGGGTGATCTTCACCGATCCGGAAACGGCGGTGTTGAAATACCCGGAGCTGGTGAGGCAATATTTCGGTACGGTGATTCCGCCCACCGACAACAAATTCGCCGCTCTCAACAGTGCGGTGTGGTCGGGCGGCAGTTTCATCTACGTGCCGCCGGGAGTCAAGGTTGACATCCCGCTCCAGGCATACTTCCGCATCAACGCCAAGAACATGGGCCAGTTCGAACGCACCCTCATCATCGCCGACGAGGGCAGCTTCGTCCACTACGTGGAAGGATGCGTGCCGCCTGACGGTCAGGTATCTACAGGCAGCGAGTGGATAAACATTGAGAACGTGCGTCCGGGCGACAAGATGATGAACGGCGAGGGGCACAAGACCGAAGTCCGGTCGGCGCGTGCCCGCGACTTTGATGGCGAACTTATCGAGATCGTACCCGTTTCGAGCGGCAATACCCTGCGGCTGACACCGGAACATCCGGTGCTGGCGGTCAAGCGCGAATGGGTAATGGTCAAACGGCAGCCACGCCACACATGGCTGGCTGAAGTGGATAGCCAGAAGTTGTGTGCGACCGAGCCGCAATACATCCCGGCCGGTGAGCTGGCGGCAGGCGACTTTTTGATTTTTCCAGTGTGCAAAGGCAGTCAGGACGATCCTCGTTATACCCCGGAACTGATGAAGTTGCTCGGCTATTACCTGGCCGAAGGTTGTGCATATGTGCACAGTACACTCAATATGCCGGTGGTAGCCTTTTCATTGGGCAGCCACGAGCCAGAACTAATCGGTGAAATCCGCCAGTTGGTGGAGAAAATTACCGACAAGAAAACTTATGCCGTCAGCGATAAAAAAAAGCATGGCGTCACCGTCTCGGTTTATTCGCAGAAACTCATGGAGTTGTGTGTGGAGGCGTGCGGTAAACACGCGGCAGAGAAAAAATTGAGCAAGAAGATCATGGAGTTGCCGGCGGCAAAGCAAAAATATCTGCTCGACGCTTATCTGCTCGGTGACGGCAGCGTCTATCGTCAGGGACGCCACATGGTACGAGCCTCCACCGCTTCACGGCAACTGGCCCAGCAACTGCAGGAACTTTTTGCCCGCCAGGGCATCTACGCCACCATCAGCGTCCGCCGTGGCGGTCAAGACCATATCCAGGGCAGAGCGATTGTGCGCCGGGATCAATACATCCTTTACTATTCGCTCAACAAAAAGCATAGCCCGGTGCGTTTCCACGGTGACTATTTCCTGGTTCCCATCCGTCGCATCAACAAAAAACCTTACCGTGGCACGGTATTCAATTTCGAGGTGACGCAGGCGCCCAATTCTTACCTGGTAAGCGGCTTTGCCGTGCACAACTGTACCGCACCCACTTACAGCAGCGACTCGCTGCACAGCGCGGTGGTCGAGATCATCGCCAAGAAAGGCGCGCGAGTGCAGTACAGCACCATCCAGAACTGGTCGGGCAACGTCTACAACCTGGTGACCAAGCGTGCCGTGGCGCACGAAGAGGCGACGGTGGAATGGGTGGACGGCAATATCGGCAGCAAGATCACGCAGAAGTATCCGGCGGTCTATCTCGTCGGGCGAGGAGCGCATGGCGAAGTACTGTCCGTAGCGTTCGCCGGCAAGGGGCAAATTCAGGATACCGGCGGCAAGATGATCCATGCCGCGAGTGACACTACCTCCACCATCACCTCGAAATCAATCAGCAAAGACGGTGGACAGGCCACCTACCGAGGGCTCGTCAAAGTTTATGAGAATCTGCGCAACATCAAATCGAATGTGGTGTGCGATGCTCTCATTCTCGACGACCACTCACGCAGCGACACCTATCCGGTGATCGAAAACAGTGCCAACGATGTGTCTATCGAGCACGAGGCGCGCGTGAGCAAGATCAGCGAGGAGCAACTGTTCTACCTGATGAGTCGCGGCATGGGGGAACGCGAGGCGGCAATGATGATCGTCAACGGCTTCCTCGATCCGCTCATCAAAAAATTGCCCATGGAATATGCCGTCGAGATGAACCGTCTCATCGAGATGGAAATGGAAGGCTCGGTAGGCTAGAAGGGAATTCACCCAAAACATTGGCCGCCAAGATAGAAAAATTTTAGGAGCCGTAAATAAATAACCTTTACAAGTTGCGCCGAGATTTTGGCCAAGGGCTAGAAGCGACCGCCCCGAAGGGGTTCTCGTCCTCGTGCTTCTGTTAAGAAGC
>JAGVGO010000112.1 GCA_020057085.1 Planctomycetota bacterium
ACCCGCAAGCAGCTAAAGCTGTTTGCGACCTCTCCCGCCAGGGGAGAGGTTATACTCTACCCATAATTTTTCTATCCCCCCGAAGTGTTAGATACGCCCATGCCAAACAAAACATAATTAGACATTCCAGAAGCGTTCTAAGTCATAGAGCTTATTTACCCGCTAAAAATTCGCCTGGCTGCAACATCAGAGATGGCTGCATGTAATGTTCCGGCACCAGATGCCACATGGTGTCGTTGTCGTTACCGGTGATTTTTTGCGAAGTCAGATGTTGCGATGTCAGCCACCACCTGGTTGTGCCACTTTGCGTTTCCGGCACTAGCGAGAAGAGATACTCAGTCGCTCCTGCTCTGGCTACGGGCAAGGTGCACATGCCGCCTAGAACGGCTTCGCGCGCAAGGCCGTGCGCCATATTCCATGCCGCCCCTTTGCCCGACGACGGCCTGAATGACAGTTGCTCGCCGTCGTGGGGAAAAGCATTGACATACGGAATGCCGGGTGTCCTATCTGTAGCTAACGGCTGCCGTTTAGCGGGAATTGCCGAGAGTGCCCACTCTTGGCAGCCACAGACGAAGAACATACACAACAACAGAATGTCTACACGCGACCACATGCCAGAAGCTCTTCAAGAGCCTCCACTTCTTTTGGAATTTTGTCGGTGAGTACTTCACAGCCCTCGGCCGTCACCAGAATGTCATCTTCAATGCGCACGCCGATCCACGCAAATTGTGGCGGCACACCCTCAGTTCCCGGCCGGATATAGAGACCAGGTTCTACCGTCACCACCATGCCGGGTTCGAACCGCCGGGTGTTGCCTTGCAGGAAAAAACCGCCCAAATCGTGGACATCAATGCCTAAAAAATGGCCGGTTTTGTGCATGTAAAATTTTTCGTAAGCTTTCTGTTCGATCAGCTCGTCCACTTTGCCCTGCAGCAGCCCCAACTCAACCAACGATGTTGTCAATAAGAAGATAGCCTGGTGATGGAATGCCTGCACTTCAACGCCAGGCTTGATTTGTGCGATAACCGCCTTCTGGGCAGCCAACACCGCCTGATAGACCGCTTTCTGAGGTGGCGTGAATTTGCCCGACAATGGCCAGGTGCGGGTGACATCGGCGCAGTAGTTGTGGTACTTGGCGCCGACATCGAGCAGTAACAGGTCCCCCTGTGCCATGCGGCGATTGTTGTGTTTGTAATGTAGCACTGTGGCATTGGCGCCGGAGGCAACAATGGGCGGGAAACTTGATCCGAGGCAACCGGCGCGTCGAAACACATAAGAAACAAGGGCTTCAATCTCGTATTCATACACCCCTGGCTTGGCCTCGCGCATCGCCCGTGCATACGCCTCGGCTGTAATATCCACAGCCTGACGGATGGCGGCGATTTCCTCTTTCTCCTTGTGGACGCGCAGTTTTTCCATGACGAGCCCTAACTCGCCGATAGTGGCTGGCGCTATCGTCGGCATGTACTTTTGCTTGAGCAACGAGTCGCGGCTTTGCAATACCAGACGATCCAGGTTCTGATCGATGTTTAAGGTGTAATAGAGCGTTTCGGCACCTGTGAAATATTCGGCAAGTTGTTGTGTCAGTTTGTCGAGAGGAAAGACACGGTCGGCACCACTTGCCTCTTTGACCTCTTTGATCGTCATGCGGGCACCTTCCCATATCTTTTGCTTTTCGTCGCTTTCTTTCCAGAACAATATGTATTGCGGTTTTTTCCTTGCCGTACTCAAGAGCGCCACGCAATCGAATTCTTCGAGTCCTGTCAGATAGATAAAATCACTGTTGGGATAGAGTCTGTTTTCTGCTGCGCTGCCGGCAGGTATGATAGCCACACCGTGCGGAATCTCGCAGAAAAACTGCTTGCGTCTGTTTTTGAACTGTGTAGTTTGCATATATTTTCCATAACAAAAACACCACAGCACCACGGGCATTATGTGGTCACTGTGGTAAAACGACCGGCTATAATTTTTGCGTCTTTTCCTGTACCGCATACAGTTTGCCGATCAGTTCACGTAATTGTATTTTTGCGACTTCACTTAGATTGATAAACTGTACGCCGACACGAAACAACGCCTGCGCCGGAACAGGCAAACACCAAACTGCCTTAGCGGGCAGCTCAACGCCGCTGTCGTTTTCACTGAATATTTTCACACGCATCGGTTCGCCGCGGCTCAAAGAAACGGCGCTGGTAAAACAGGCCCCTGCCTGACAGAGGTTATGAAGGGGATAATGGCGGCCGGCTATCTTACCGAGACTGCCTTTGGCAAAACACACTGCAAGGCTTGGTGTTTTGTACCGTTTGTCTTTACGTCGCTCCGGACCATCGTAGGCGACTTCCCGTTCGCCGCCTTTGACCGGCGCAGGTTCCCAATTGGAAACGCTGCCACGCGATTCGATATGCACTGTCTCGAATTGTTTTTTGAGTATTTTATCGCTGAGGCGGTCTTTTTCCGAGGCTTCCTGAAGTTTCTTCATATCGACGCCGCCCTTCTTGGCTTGTTCGCGGTAGGCAGTCTTGCCGCTCACTTCCGGGCGGACGATCTCCAGCGGTAGCGCCCTGCCACGTCCGGAACGCTGGAAACTTTCCTCTAACTCCGGACGAATGCGCAAAGTCACGCTGAGTCCGCGGCCCACCGCTTCGAGATAGGAAAGCATGAGCAGATTGACAGCCTGATCGCCAAGATCTTTCAAATGCGCAATGTCAACCACCAATTGTTTGTGACCGGTGGCAAGCAGTTTTTTAAAGTGCTCTGAAAATTTTTCCATAAACAGTGTATTGTCTACATTGTAGAGTTCCATGCGGCTGCCGACAATGAGAAATTTAGGCGTCGTATCTCGGTGTTTTTCTATTTCTTCCAAAACCGGCAGAAAGCTCGCCACTTGTTCTTTTTGTTCTTTCAGAATGCGGATACCAAGCCGCTTATTTTGTGCCATGGCCTCCCAATGTGCAATGATAACCCGTTTAATGACCTCTTCATCCAGATTTTCGTATTCACTCAAATCAATATACAACTGCTCACCACAGGGAAACAATTTTTCAAAATTTTCAGGAAATCCCTGGATAAATGTGTCATAGCTCATATTGCCCATACGCAAACAATTGACTTCGATCTGCCATGGACTGCCGCTTTCTTGTTTTTCTGTCACCTCTGGTACCGGTGTTTTAACCTCTTTCTCTGGTATTTTGGCCGGAGTTTTGGCGGGCAAGACAGGCTTCACATCTTCATGAAAATCCAGGCTAAACGGCTGTGCCTGTAGTGCTGCCTCTTTTTTATCCGTTTCCACCTCTTTCGCTGCAGGCTGAACAGTAGTAGGCGCCGGTGTGGCCACTGTTTCGCTCACGGTTTGGACGTTGAGGATGACAGACTGCGGATCGCTTTGCAATACCTCTCGCATACTTTCCTGAATACGAATGCACAGAGAATTTCCCGAATTCAGCGTTTCGAGAAGCAACGTATGGATCACTGCAGGCACAAGTAAATATACATGTGTTAAATCTACAACCACTTGCCGGTAGCCTTGACTCTGGATAGCGTTTACCGCCATCCCCAGGTAAGCGGGGATTTGCTCCATTTCTTCATCGCTGACGTGAATAATGTTTCCCTCAATGGTAAAACACGGCAAAACCGGCCTGGGTTTTTCTTCGGGTTGTGCCTGAGGCGAGGGGGTTTCGTCCTCCACCGTTTCGGCAATTTCCATATTGAAAAAAGCGGCATCGTCTGTGGGTTTAAGTACCGCATAATTTGCAGGCGTCAACATGATACTCACTTTGTAGCCATAAGATCGCAAAGATTTGGCGCCAAGAGCAAGGCTGGCTAAATAGTCTCTCGGCAGCGCAGGGGCGGCAGTCATATCAATGAAAATATTCTTTTTTTCCGCGCTGATTGCGTTACGGATGATTTTCTGAAACTTGGCGATAGAATCTCGCTCTTTGTCAAAAAAGATTTCCAGCAAATCTCCCTGGTCTTTTTGTTTGGCCATCCTTGCACCTTTCTTACCTAAATTAAGAATTAAAAATTAGGAATTATTTGAGATTGCCACATCTCAATTTTGCTAACTTATTGCCATTATTGATGTTTTTGTAAAACGAACTTAATTCTTAATTCTTAATTCTTAATTATTTTTTCATCTGCTCCATGGTGAAAAATTTTTCGACGATTTCTGCCTCTTGAGGGCGATTGCGCAGGTAAAAGAAGACGCCCGTGCCGACGAACAACAGCATCAACACAAGCCCAACCAGCCACAGACCTATGGCGCCTTGCATCTGGCTGAACATGCTGCCCAACCCTTTCATATTCCATTGCAAACCATCGAGAACGAGCGAGAGCACAGGGCTTAAGATAGCACCAGCGGCACCGATCTTGGCTATGGTCTGTTGTACGCTGCGCGTCGTAAGCACAATTTTGTCAACGATTTTGCCCTGGTAAACAATGTCAACCCAGCCCGAGATATTACCTTCGATCACCGGTGTTACCCAGAACTCTGCTGTGGCCGTTTCCGGTGTCACATCAAGGGTGATACTCGACGGGCTTACCAGACACCCCGACAGACACGGAGCGATGGTGACATCTGTCTTCTCTCTGGCTACCTCGATCACTTTGCGGCCTTCGGTTTGGGCTACTTGTTCCAGTTTTACCTTTTTGATGCTCTCTTTGGACAACGCTACGGACAAAGGATAGGCTTTAAATGGGTTCATCTGGCTGTAATAACGCACCGTGCTCTTGCGTTTCAAAGTTTCCCCTGGAGTGGAAGCCGGCGTCGCCGGTGTCGTTGGTGTAGTAGCGGCAGATACAGCGGATGGAACAGGGTAATGTACCAAGCCTGTTTTGCCTCTCTCGTGAGTAACCGGTTTGGAACTCTTGGGGGCATCTGTAATCGCCGCAGCGGAATCGCTGGTTTTGCGGTCGTCTTCCACTTTGTCTTTGGCCAAACCTGCCAAGTCTTCGTCTTCTTCGTCTTCTTTGTCTTTGGCCAAACCTGCCAAGTCTTCGTCTTCTTTCTTTTCCTCGTCGCCGGCTTCGGCAAGATCGCTTCCCATGTCTTTGATAGCGTCGATTTCATCTTGCTCCATAATATCCATTTTGTCCTCTGCTGCATCGAGCGACAATTCTTGAGGTTGGCTTGGCGTTTTATCGTCAAAAGAAAAAATATCCATTGCTTCACCGCCGGCGCCGGCAACAGATGTATCTTCACGGTTCGTGCCACTTGCGGGAGTACCGCCAGGAAGTTCAGATAACGGCGTTTCCATGATAGCATTGGTATCCGGCAATAATTCGCCGGCATTATCTTGGTCGTTTTCTTCCGTAATTTCTTCCATTTCTTCTTTGGCTGGTTCCTCCGTACATTCTGGTACTCCAGTGCCATCTTGCGCCAATGTATCGCCCACCGCGAGAGCATCCTGGAAAGTCATATCTATCTCGCCGCCAACTTCCTCGCCGTCTCCACCCGCCGATTTGTCTTCAATGCCTCCCATCAGTTCTTCGATCTCTTTTGGTGACATGGGTTTGGCTGCAGGCAGTTGTCCTTTGTCGAAAGCCAAATCAATACCTCTGTCCAAACTTTCTCCTGATGCAGTCAGCGACGTATCTGGCATAGCGGTCAAATCAAAATCGCTGGCATTTTTGTCCGTTGCTATTTCTTGACCAAAATTAAGATCTATGCTGCTTTCTATGCTTGTTGCGGCTTTGTTGGCATTTTCCTGAGAACTCAGATCGAGTTCTTCAATGGCGCCTTCCTCTTCCGCCGCAGGACTAATCTTGGCAGCTTCCGGCTGGGGCGGTAGTTCGCGTTTCAAACTTCTTGTGGGCAAAGCTGCCGGGGCAGGGCTCGAAATTCTTGGCTGCGCTGATGCGATACCATCGTCGCTCAACTCTTCGGCATCTATGACGATACCCCCCATATCGTCATCGCTGGGAGCGGGTACCACCGGCTGCGGTTTGGGTTTACCTGCAGATACAAGGGGAGGTGGGGCAGAGACCGCCGTGTGCAGTCTCAATGGGGGCTGCGGGGCAGGAGGAGCTACAATCGCTTTACCTTTGCCTGTGGATGGTCCGGAAGAAATTGGCGATACTGTCGGACCAGCAGCAGACACCACTGGGGATTCAGGAATCTCTGCTTTCGCCACTACCTTGGATGGCAATGAGTTGAGAGATTCCTGCATACTGTGATAGATGCTGAGGATTGAGGAAATACCTAGCATGTCGAACAGATCCAAAACCTTCTTGGGTACCTGTACCAGTTTCATGTCACCATTTTTTTCCTGGTATTTATCGAGCACTTTTACCAGAATGCCCAGGCCAGTACTATTCATATAGCCGATTTCATGGAAATCCAGAATCAAATATTTAAAGCCTTTTTGTGCCAATGCCATCGTCTCTGCTTCAAATTTTTTAACGGTGGTTCCGTCTATCGAGCCTTTCATCTGGACGATAGCTACCGAAGAGCCATCCATCAGGTTTTCTATCTTAAACTTCAGTTCTAGGTTGCCCATAAAAAGCCTTTCAAAAGGTCCCTGCCAACATCGTTCTTATACTCTGTGTCACGGCTATACCGTGACACGGGTATTCGTCTTATTATATCACATTTTAGTAAAAGGCAAATATTTTTTGGCAGGCATCTTGCACTCGTGTCACTGCTATGCCGTGACACAGAGTATCTTGTACTCGTGTCACGGCTAATGCCGTGACACAGAGTATCTTGTGTCTCACAACTGGCGAAACGCCTCTTCACATGCCCAATAGTCAGCTTCGTCGTCCACAACCAACAACACTCTTTCTATGGGGCTCTCGGATTCCAGATGCCTCTTCACTTCGGCCAACATCAATTCGGCTGCACGGCGAATCGAGATACCCGAATTGCCGATCCCCATGAGTGGCATCGCCACCGATTTGAGCATTTTTGCCTTGGCCAGATTAAGAGCATTGCGAATAGCCAACATCATATCTTCTTCTTCTACCGTTTCCCCTATATTATGGGTGACTGTATGCAGTAAAAATTTGGCCGGTAATTTGCCCGCCGTAGTGGCTATCGCGCTGCCTTTTTGCTGGCTATCGAACTGATTGCACTCATCGCGAATATCTTGCTGGCCTTGTTCGATCAATCTGGTGGTGATCTTGTCCTCCAGTTCCAGATCGGTATTGGCCTGGCAGATAATACCATCCACTCGGGCATTGCAAATATCGCCGAATACGATGTCAATATTTGTCTTCATGTCTTGTAATCTACCCTGGTAAAGAAGTCTACTCTTTTTGCAGATTTTTGTGCCGTTCCTTGAATTCTTCGAGGCGGGCGCGGTCGCGTTCTACCACCTCGGCTTTGGCCTTGCCAGTATAATTGGGATTGGCCAATTTGTTTTCGAGTTGTTTGATCTGTTCCTCGATTTTGGCGACATCTTTGGCAATGCGGGTTTTCTCCGCATCGAGGTCAATGAGCCCGGTGAGCGGCAGATAGAGCGTAATGTTCTGCACCATGCGCACGGCACTGTGCGGCGGTTTGGCGACATCAGGCGTCGCCGCAATTTCTTCCACTTTGGTCAGTTTCTTGATGCCTTCGAACAAAGGTTGCAAAACGTCAAGTTGCTCGGCATTGGCGGCTGTCAGAATCACCTTGGGAATCTTCTGCCCCTCGCGGATGCCTTTTTGCTCGGCGCGGATATTGTTGATGGCTGAAGTTACACCGCGCGCCAGCTCCATCACCGACACAGCCTGCGCATCGCAGGCATAAGATTTTGCCTCGGGCCAGGCGGCGACAATGCAATTCTCGCTCTTTTCTTCAAGGCCTGCCGCGTTGAGAAGTGGCAGCAAGGTGTGCCACAACTCTTCGCTCAGGTGCGGCATGATCGGGTGGAGCAGCCGCAAAAACACATGCAAAGCTTTGAGTAACGTGGTCTGTGCATATTGTTTACTCTTTTTGCCATCGTTCTCCCACAGCCGCAGCTTGACTATTTCAAGATACCAGGAGCAGAGGTCATCCCAGAAGAAACGGTAAAGTATTTCGCAGGCCTCGCCGAGGCGATACGCATCGAGCATTTCGCTCACCCCTTTGACTGCGTGGTGCAAGCGGTCGGTGAGCCAGATGTCTTCGAGGTGCGGGCTATTTTTCTTGACGATCTTGGCCTCCTGGCAATTGGCGAAAATCACGCCATGACATGCCTGCCAGATCTTGTTGCAAAAACGTCTGCCTTCCTCCAGCACCGGCAGGCTCACATCGTATTCTTTGTCGGGCCGCAGGCTGCGCTGCACGATCAGACGGATGTCCTGGACATCTCCGGAAGCCATCGTCATAAGCCCGTAGCGCAAAGCATCACAGCCGTAGGATGGATAATGCTCAATGCGGTCGGCCGGAATGTCACCGAATGCATCCTTGCCCTGGATATGGTCACTGCCGCCGACGATCAACTTGAGCGGATCAACACCGTTGCCTCGCGTTTTCGACATGATATCGCCGCGTTCGTCCTGGACGGTGGGATTGATGAGTACATGGGCAAATGGTCTCAGACCACGGAACTTCATGCCCATCATCACCATGCGCGCCACCCAAAGGGCAATGATGTCGCGGGCGGTCACGAGTACCTGCGTCGGATAGTAGTATTTGAGATCCTGCGTCTCTTCCGGCCAACCTAACGTGCTGAGCGGCCACAGTTGCGAAGAGAACCAGGTGTCGAGTACATCGGGGTCCTGCACCAGTTTTTTGTTGCCGCACTGCGGACACGCTTCGGGGCAGGCGTTGCGACTGCTCGTCTGCGGCAGAATCGGCTGCGCCGTCTCCGGCACGAGATTCGGTTCGCCGCGTTCGTCGAGGACGATGCCCGGATAGCATTTGGTACAGTACCAGATCGGGATGCGATGTCCCCACCAGATTTGGCGCGAAATGCACCAGTCGGGCGTCTGATCGAGCCAGCGCAGATAATCTTCGGCGCGTTTTTTTGGGAAAAACGTCACTTCGCCGTCCAAGACAGCTTTGCGTGCCAGCGCCACGAGCGGCTCCATCCTGACGAACCACTGGTTCGACAGATATGGCTCGACAATGTCGTGACTGCGGTAGCAATGCGCCACATCATGCTGCAATTTGTGGGTCTTGCCGAGCAAATTTTGCGCCTTCAGGTCTGCCAGCACTTTGGCACGCGCCGCCGCCGCACTCATACCGCGGTATGGGCCGGCATTGTCGTTCAAACTGCCGTCGTCGTTCAGGATGTTGATCATCGGCAGATGATTGCGCTGGCCGCAGGCATAGTCATTGGGATCGTGTGCCGGTGTCACCTTGACGGCGCCGGTCCCCTTCTTGGGGTCGGCCAGAATGTCGTCAGCGATGATGGGAATTGGACGGTTGAGTAACGGCAATAGGCAGCGTTTGCCGATCCACTTCTGGTAGCGCACATCTTGTGAATTCACAGCCACAGCAGTGTCGCCAAGCATCGTTTCCGGACGGGTGGTGGCCACAGTGATGAATTCGTCGCTTTGCCCTTCGAGCGGATAGCGGATTTCCCAGAAATTGGCGTCAACCGTTTCATACACCAGCTCGTCGTTGGAAAGCGCGGTGCGGCAGCCCGGGCACCAATTGATGAGGCGTTTGCCACGGTAGACGAGTTTTTCCGCAAACAGCTCGAGAAAGACATAGCGCACCGCATACGACAGCCAATCGTCCATTGTGAAACGGGTACGCTGCCAGTCGCACGAGCAGCCAAGCCGCTTGAGCTGGCCGATGATGCGATTGCCATAAAGCTCTTTCCATTGCCAGATTTTTGCGAGCAAGGCTTCACGGCCTATGTCATGGCGGCTCTTGCCTTCCTCCTGGCGCAACCTTTTTTCCACCACCGACTGGGTGGCAATGCCGGCATGGTCGGTGCCGGGAACCCAGCAAGCATTGTAGCCGCCCATGCGATGATAGCGGATGAGCACATCCTGGATCACGTTGTTCACCGCGTGCCCCATGTGCAGCGCACCCGTGACGTTGGGCGGCGGAATGACGATGGTGTAACTCGGCCGGTTGTCTGGCTCACTGTGAAAACATTGGTGTTCTTCCCAATACTGGTACCACTTGGCTTCGATCTCCAGCGCGGAGAACGCCTGTGGTTTCCTGGGTTCGGTCATTGCATACTGCCTTTCAAAAGATGGACAAAAATCGAAATTTCGCCGAACTTGTGTAACAGCTCTGGTGACTTATTCTACAGCAAAGCCGTTGCCGAAGCAACAAGGAATATTGACACTCATGACGAAAGCCGCCGTAAAACGATAACCGCCAACGCTGCACTCCAACTCATCAGCGAAATATACCAACCGATTTGGAACGATACTGGCTTATAGAAAAATCGTACCTGGTGTTTGCCTGCCGGAATCTGGACCGCTCGAAAGAGAATGTTGGCCGGGTAGATTTTCGTTGCGTGCCCGCTGACTTCGCATTGCCAGCCAGGATAAAAAGCGTCGGTAAGTACCAGCCACCGTGCCTGTTGCGTCTGCGCTTCGATAATCACCTCTGCGGGACGATAGGCGATGATTTTCGCACTGGTTTGGCTGGAAGAGGCATATTCCTGAAACGATGGCGGAAACCCTTCGATGTAGGCAGTGTTTTCAAAAAAGAGCGGATTTTGTATCTGGTTCATGCTTTCAGACAGGTCCGGAACATAGGCAACACAGGGCGGAAACCAGACCCGGTCCAAGCAATTGGGATTTTCGCATACTCGATATTCGTCGTAGCGCGAGAGTATTGGGTAGTTCATACCATATTGTTGATACAGTTGTTCATCGAAAACCATGTACCTGGTGCTGGAAAAATATAGCATGCGGAAAGGAAATCCCACCGTATCCAACTGTTGCCACCGAGAAAGTATGGCAGCGTCGTAGCCGGAACTTTGGAAATAACCCAGAGCGGCAGTACGAGTACCAAATCCACTGTACAGAAACAAGTCTTGGTCATCTTGAACGAATCTTTCTTGCTCATTCACTTGGAACAAGCTGAAAACCGTATGATATCGCGTCAGAGGATCTGTAATTGTCTTTCCGAGCCAGGATGTTTCCAGATACCGTTTTTGTGGCATAGTAGGTGACAGATGCCACCCTTCCCGAATCATGGGAACTGCCAAAAATAAAATTGCTGTCATCCCCCAGATTTTTTTGGCATGGCAATAGTTCGAGGTGATACACCACCATAAAATCACGACCAGGAGTCCGGCAAGACCGCCATGCCAAACGATTCGCCACAGAGCGTCCGGGGCAAAAGAGACCGGAATCTGTACTTGATCTGCCGCCAAGCGTATAGAAATGAGTCGCGGATTTTTGGCTACCCATCCTGGCAATAAATAAAGTAAGAGATAGGCGAGTAACAAGATTCCTGATCCAATGAGTATCCGCCGGCGATATTGTCCAGCCGATCCCAAAAGTTGGGAAAAATTCCAAGCCGCCAGAGCGGACATCGCAAAAGCGGCCAAAATGAAATATTTCATGGGATAGCGAAATTTTTCCACAAGGGGCACATAGTTCCAAAGCCAGTAAAACAACGGTGTATAGAAGCCCATTGCTATCAGAGTAAAGAACGTCACTACTGCGTATAAAAACCATTTTAACCGTGTCACGGGTAAAAACAGGCCGGCTGCGCATAACACCAAGATGACCGTACCTGAAAAAATACTGGGGAAAAAAGGGATGTCGGGGGCAGTAGGGTGATCTATTATGCTAGTCCCGGTTGCCGAAAAATGAATACTTCGGAGGGTATTGCCAATCCAGCCGTACCATCGTTCAGTGGGATACCCTTGTAATGCCGGACACAAAATCTGTAGCAACTGGACCGGAGAAAGACTCCAGGAGGAAGCTTCTGTGTAATCAATACGGGTGTGACGTGTAGATTCGCGCATGAGTTCCCAGGTAGGCAGTATCTGCACGGCAGTCAGCAAGGCCACCATACCTACCAAAGTTCCTGACCATATGGCCGACCGCAGCCAAAGCTTGCTATTCTTCGGCAAACCGGTGGCGATAAAAAAATAAGGAATCAAGAGCACACTGGTACAGAGAAACGTGAGTGGATCACCACTAAATAGCTGACAGGCCAAAGTCATGGCGGAACCTAGAAGCCAGACCCAGGAGTGTCGAGTGACGGCGATGTGAAAAACCGCGAAGACCGTGGGAATCCAGGTAAAAGATGTCAGATAAGGCAGATTGCTGATGTTCGAGATATACGTTCCCCCGAACATAAAGCCGATGCCACCCACCAAGGCGGCGATTTTTTCTAGCTTCCACAGCCGCAGTAGCCAATACATGCTTGCTCCTGCCAGATAGACATGAGCCATGAGAAACATTTTCAATCCCAGATGAAACGGCAGTACAAGAAATAGCAGATTGAGTGGATTGAAACTGGCCATAACGATGTTGGCCATATAGGGAACCCCACAATATTTGTAAGGGTTCCACAATAAGAAATGGCCCTGTTGCAAAGCATCGACAAACAGCTTCTTATCACCATAATAAAACATGGAAAAATCGCGGTACCAATACATTTGGTCGGTAAAGAGTACTGGCGCGAAGAAGATCGATGCCAGGACGAATAACAGGTAATGAGGATAATAATTTTGCAGATGGTCGGTTATTTTTTTGTTCATGGTTGTTTGCTAAAACGGTTGGGAAATTCGCTAGTCCCAAAGCAAGCGAATAGGGGAAAAAAGACCAAAGTTTGTAATACCCAAGGTTGTTTCAGCTACCGCCGCAATAGGCACGGTAATTATTTGCGCCGCAGTAAGATATACAATCTGAGATAAATGAGTTCCCACAACAGGCGTGGTGCAACATTGCAGGCGATCATAGCACGTGCCTGTTCGCTCAAAAATTCGATCAGTTGCCAGATGACAGTAGGATTGCACAGTTGTGCCAGACGGTCTATCTGTGCTGCCATGTCACTATGCAACACCAGCGGGTTATTGGCTGCCGGCAGATTGGCATGTTGGCGCAGTAGTATATCTCGCCAAAAAGAAGCGAGATAATCGAAGAACACGAGTGAACGCTGACGCGCTTCTTCACCTTCACCCATGAGATCACTCAATTCCTGTGCCGCCTCGATAGGATCGTGGTTGTCCAGAAACAAACCAAACATCTTGTTACGCAGCTGCCAACGATTTTGAAGCATGTCGAGGGCCTCTTCGATACTGGCTCCGTACAAGGCAGCCGCCACTCTGGCTTGACCTGGCTCTGCCCGATGGTCGCTCACTAACTTAGCGGCAATGTCGCTCACTTGTTCGCCGATCGGAAAAATCTGGCAACGCGACAACACAGTAGGGAGCACCGCATGTTCGTTTTCGGCAGTAAGCAAGAAAACGACATACGCCGGCGGCTCTTCCAGCGTTTTGAGAAGCGCATTGGCAGCCTCTTCACGCATACGGTGTACGTCTTCCAGAATAAAGACCCGGTAATTACCTTCCCATGGTTTCTGGTGGGCATCGCATGCAACATCGCGGATTTGCTCAATCGTGATGCCTTTTTTATCGCCGGCGCTGATGAACGATACGTCAGGATGACTGAGGGAAGCCACCTTGACACAACTGGCACAGTGTCCGCACGGGCTTTCCTCGCCCTTGTGCTGGCACAACAAGAGCGATGCCAGCTTGCGCGCCAGAGCCGTTTTGCCCAATCCCTGTGGCCCCAGCAGCAAAAAAGCATGGTAGAGGGAAAAACGATTATGACGGAAAAAAGCAAGCAGCCTCTCCGGCGTGAAATAAATCATATGGGTCCTATTCGTGGCACGAATACATGAGGTGCAACATCGTATCCGACTGTGAGATCGCTTCCCCAAAAGCATGGTTGGCATCCGTTTCGTGCCGGCTTTCGCTGCCGATGTTTCTATTTTGTTGCCATGGAGCACTACGAATTTTTTCCAGCAGTTTGTTAAACATCTCTGTATCAATTTCCGGCGGCATCTTTTCTTCATAGAAATGCTGCGATATTTCGTCCTGCGGCAGCAAAGCGGCATCTATGGCAAAAGAAGAAATCAAATCTTTGTGAGCTTTCTCATAGAGTTCCGGTGAGACGAACAATTCCAGGCAGTGCATCAGCTTCATATTGCCCGACTTCCATTCGAAAGGATCGAGCATGATTACATAGAGGCCGAGCTGGTTCGGAATGTTTTTTACCCAATCTTGTATAATGGTCTGTGCCCGGCTACGGCTGCGCTCACGTACCTCATTGCCGTGTCGGTCGGTAGAAGTGAGCTGCGAGGTGGCATGAGCCATTTCTTCACGATTGCCCACTAGTGTATCGGAAGCCACCGTATAATCGTCGGTGCAGGAGGTGGTGCCGCTCATCACTGAAGTTTCGTGGATCGTATGCCAGGTTTCTTCCTGCGTTTTGCGGGAGAAACGCAAGCTGGACGAAGTGACATCGCCGGGTTTATTGGAAAAGCTCTTGGATTGGTGTGGATTCCAACGGCCATGCTGGATGCATTGCACGGGAATATCCATGGAGACTCCTTTGGAGAGTACGAAGCTGTGCAGCAATTGCCGGTTTTGCCCACCGCCGCGAATGACGCTGCCGCGATACCCTAAAAAATTTTCCGTCGAATGGTTGACAACGGTTACACTGGGCACGCTGACATTCTGCCGTTCTTTGATTTCGACGGATTTATCGGCTAACCCTTCCCACAGGAAGCGACGCACTTCCACATTTTGTTTGTTAGTGCCAAGGACGGGAATGATATGTATTCCCGGATACTGTTTGGCAGATTCGATGTGAGGTTTGACATCCGGTAAAGCAAATCCCATATTTCTATCCTATCCTTTCTCGATAGCGAAAGCCATCTCGATTACTAAGCTTCTTGCTGTTTTTTATGCATCAAAGCCTTAATTAAACGGTTGTTCTGCTGTATGCTGAGATACCCTTTTTGTACCAATACTTCTCCTAAGCGTGGCATTTTGCCGCTTTCTTTGAGATACCTCTCCTGCAACGCCAGACACTCCTGTACTTTTGCCTCGCTGACCAGCTTTTGCTCGATCACCACTTTGCCGAATTGAATATCTTTGTGGCGGACTTTATAGGCATTGTGTTCCTGTAACAACTTGTCTACTTGCTCCTGTTGCAACAGTTTTTGTGCCACTAAAATATCGGTGAGGCTGCACGGCTGGTGATGCTGGATCTTTTCTTTCTGCAGCTCCAGCATCTGGCGAATCTGTGACGATGTCACGAGACGATTTTTGAGTGCCAGCCGACAGATATTGAGATCTTGCGCCTTTTTAATCAGCCTGCCTAGCGGCAGATGCGTCCCACCGGTAACCACCGGCGCGATCTGGGCATCTTCCACATCATCATCGTGCAGGGAAATATTCACCTGCTCACCCGTAATGTAGACTTTTCCTTGCTTTTCTCCCATATATTCGGCAAATTCAAGCAAAGTCTTGCCTACGCGCAAACGGTCTCCCACATGCAGAGAGGCGCTGTCTACCACAGCCTCGTTTAGCAGCACACCATTTGCCGAAAGCAGGTCTTCGACAATAAAATTGTCTTGTTCATGGTACAGGTTGCAATGGAGCGAGGAAACCAGTGGGTCCAGCAGGCGGAAATGACAGACGCTGGAACGTCCGAGCAGACGCTCCCCTTTGTCGCTCCACAAAAATACCTGTTCCAGATGCAGAGTAGGCCCCTCGACTACAGTCAACTGTCCTGTCTTCATATCATTTCCCTTTATTGGCGGTCTGTTGGTGGAAAATTTGTTTTTGGTTGCGCATGCCTGCTATCGCGTTTTGCTTTGAGCGACGGACTTCTGGTGGTAATCGCCTGTTTGTCCTGGTCGTGCATAAAACCAAGATAGGTTTGCCCGACACGAAAAATAGCACGAGGCGGTAATGGCGTACGCTCATGGATTTGTTTGTCGTTTATCCATGTGCCGTTGCTACTCATCATATCTTCAATGAAATAATCATTGCCTTCCTGGATAATGCGACAATGAAAATTGGCAACACCGGCATCGGACGCCAGGCAGATATCTGCCTCCTGCTTGCGACCGATGACAGTCGGTGATTTGGTCAGGAAAAATTCCTGGCCTTGCATTGGACCATCAATAACAATCAATTTCAAGATTGGCACCTTTCCCTAAATGAACATAAGAAAGGGCGTATCCAATAATTAGGGGGCATAGTAACTTTTTTGAAATAAGTACAAGCTTATAACGCCTATAACCTCTCCCCTGGCGGGAGAGGTTATACTCTACCCATAATTTTTCTATCCCCCCGAAGTGTTAGATACGCCCCATAAGAAAATCTCTGACACTCGGCCCTTGTATCATACGATATTTGCGACGAATTTTCAATAATGAAATGGCGCAGGCAAGGCGTCTAGCTTCGGGCGCTTTGTCTGAAACTTCAGGTTTGGCCGAGATGGGGCTCGGCGTTCCCAGGGCATCATTCACATATCCGGAGCGCCTGCGGCATGATGGAAACATCAAGCGGCAAGCGGCCCACCAGCTCGCCGTCCATATCTATCCACACATTTTCGCTGTTGTCGCAACTTTCCGCCCGGATGCGTCTGGCGCGACAGGAAGAGACCTTGGGCTGTGACAGATGTTTGCCCTGGCGCAGGTTGGGCAGATTGGTAAAGGCTTCCATGCGGCTGAGGTCCCCGAGTCTCACCACATCAAAGTAGCCATCGCCCAGTTCGGCGTTGGGTGCAGGTTTCAGCCCGCCGCCGAAGAATTTGCCATTAGCGACGATAAAATTGTTGAGTCGTTCTGTACACACAGGGCCATCATCCACTTGAAACGATACAAGCTGATTGCGGTAGGTGAGCAGGGTCGCGGCAATAGCCAAAAAAAAGGAAACCCTGCCACCGAAAAATTTTGTCGTGCGGTTGACGCGGGCAACGACGGCACCACCGATGCCGAAATCCAAGATGTTGATGAAATGGCGTGTAGCTTTTTCGCCTTTGCATCCGATAAATTGTGCCTGACCAACATCAATGGCGCGTATTTTTGGTTGCCTGAGGCGTTGCAGAGCCGGCATGATCTGTGTCGGCCAGTTCAGGCTGCGGCCAAAATCGGCACCCGTACCGAGGCACAGGATGGCAACAGCCGCCTGCGGCTTTACCGGCTGACCCGCGCAAAAAAAACCGTTCACCACCTCGTGCAGGGTACCGTCGCCGCCTACCGCGACCACGATGTCGGCGCCAAGCCTCAGTTCTTCCTGGGTGAGGGCGGCTGCATGTCCAGGCGACGTGGTGTGCCTCACACGGTAAGCGCCTGCAAAGAGTTGTTTGATCTCTCTTTCGATGCCTGGCCACTGTTTCCCGACGCGGCCACCTCCGGCTTTGGGGTTGACGATAAAAACGATCATGGTCGGCTCCTTTCCTCGACATTCGCGATCAATTTTCCCGGATTCATGATACTGCACGGATCCACAATGCTTTTATAAGATTGCAAGAGAGTTGCAGCCAGCGTCCCCACTTGCTGTTCCAGCCAGGGAGCATGATCGAGGCCGATGCCATGGTGGTGGCTCAAAGCGCCGCCCGCGCACAAAATCGCCTCCGAGGCCACGCGCTTGATCTCGTGCCATTGCGCCAGCTCTTTTCCCAGCACCGGCTGCGCCAGGATGATAAAGTAGAGTGAGCTGCCGTTCGGGTAGACGTGCGAGATATGTGCCATGACGAGTCCCGGCAGCCCCAGCTCTCTCAGGCAACGAATTATCTTCTCGCGCACAGTGTGGTAGAGCGGCAGCAAACAGTGCCATTCGCATGCCGTTTCCAGGGTATCGATGAGCAGCCCGCGATCAATGAGTTCGTCGCGCAGATAAGGATTGTCATAGCGATGGCGGTACCACATCTTGACCGGTTGAGTACCCAAGACAAAAGCGCGGGCCGACGCGCGGGCGATCTTGAGGTATCTTTGTTCTGCCGCCACCTCGATCTTGTTTCCTTCGGCGCCGAACAAGAACAGGCTGCGCTCATGTGCAAGAAAACCGCGGGCGGCCATACGGCCCAGCAGCATGTCGGCAAGCGACTTGAGCCATGGCGTCTTCGGCCATTTGGCTACAGCGAGAGCTAAATCGGTCTCCCCACCATCGAGCAGACGCACAAGCGTAGGTCTTGCCCCGTTCGTGACGAGTTGCCGTACGAGCCGCACGCCGTCCACAAAAGTCGGAAAAACATAGGCGCGGTAAAATTTCTTCTGCGCCAGCGGCCGGATACGTAAGCGCACGCGCGAGATGATGCCCAAAACGCCTTCGCTGCCGACCACCACTTGTTTGATGTCCGGCCCGGTGGCGCTGGCAGGGGTGGCCGGCGTCTCGATAATGCCGCGCGGCGTGATGAGACGCACGCTTTCCACCATGTCCTCGATCTTGCCGTAACGATTGGAAAATTGTCCGGCCGAGCGCGTTGCCACCCAGCCGCCGAGCGTCGAGTATGTAAAAGATTCAGGAAAATGCCCCAGGGTAAAACCGCGTTCCTCCAGATAACTCTCCAGGTCTGGGCCGAGAAGGCCAGCCTCGGCTTCCACCAGGAGCGACTCGGCGGTCAAGGCGATGATGCGGTTGAGTTTTTTGAGATCGAGGCTGAGTACCGCGCTGTGCCTCTTACCCGCTACCGCTTCCACACCGCCGACGACACTGGTGCCACCGCCGAAAGGAACGAGCGCCACCTTTTGTGCTTCGGCCCAACGCAAGAGTTCGATGATCTGGCTTTCTTGCTGCGGCCAGGCTACGGCGTCTGGGAAAGGCAGCTCCTGACGATAGCGCAGGCGGATGAGATCGTGGTAGCTTTTGCCCACGGCATGTGTCAGGCGGTCCAGCCGAGAAGAAGATACTCCGTTCGTGCCCAAGAGTCCGGCCAAAAATTCCATGTGCTGCGGCGACAGGCGACTTGCGGGCATAGTAAAGTCGTCGAGCTTGGGCACAGGCAACACCATGGCTCCTTCCGGCAGGTTGAAGTGGTTGCGCAAAAAAGGCAGCAACTTGGGCCGTGCTTCCATAGCGAAGCGTTTTTCCGGGTCGCCCCATCCCCACCATTTCACTTGCGGCTCAGCCATAACTGGCACCTTTCTTCCCAGTGCAAAGCACGGGGAAAACGTGTTCAAACATTGCTAGATTTTTGAAAAAAAATTTGACTACCCCATAAACTCCAGCTATAATCCCATTTTTGAGGATTGTTTTGATCTCTGGTTGGGTAAATTCCTGCCACAATTTTTCAACTCTAAGAGTCAAAATTCTATTGGTCGGCGTTTCTCCTCCACCACAACCAGTTGCTGTGGATTCCAGGAATATGGATGATGATTTACGGTCGGTGGGCCTTTTTTCCGCCCCAGAGCCAAGATGGTTGGGGGCATCTTTGATGTTGCTGGGTTTTCTTACTTTATTTGTGTGGCAAAACCTGTTGACGTTGCTGGTCTTCTTTTGGGCTCTGCCATATTGTCTATGGAATCCGTCTTTATACGCTGTACGGTGGTCAAAATGGATCCCAACGCCAATGTCGAATTAAATAAATTGTTAGGTCTGGATAAGATTATCCACGAACGCCTACGCCTGGGGATTATGGTTGCTTTGAGCGTGTCCGAATCTCTGACTTTTCAAGAGTTGAAACAAACACTCAAAGCGACGGATGGAAATTTGAGTGTACACCTCAGGCTTTTGGAAAACCACGGATACATTTCCGTCGAAAAAAAATTTATAGATAGAAAACCTTGCAGCACTTATCGACTGTCACCACAAGGCAAAAGTTTATTTCAAGAATATATCCGACAATTGGAAAAGCTGATTCAAGAAATACAACAACACGAATAATTTGACTTCGAAAAATCTGTTTCAAGGCTAAAATCAAACTTTTGTACTGGTCAAGAAGATGTTGTACAAGGGAGCGTGATCCTAGTCCTGGAGCGCAGCGATGAGCGTCGGGCAACGACTGGACGCACCGACACGTGCAAACTTATCAATGTAAGCAATCCTAAACAGATCGCCGGCCTGCGCCATATCGCGTAAGGACTGGGATCAGCGCGACCGTACTGTTCAAGATGTTGTTGACCGGAACACTAAAATCAACCTTTCTATTATTCAATAAAAAGAAGGCGCTATGGCTGACTTTACACAGAAGTTGGAGCAGATTCGATCCATTCTTGGCACACCATACTGTGCTGGAAACGGTTACTCCATTTACAACTGTGATTGCTTGGAGGCTATGAGATATCTCCCTTCCTCATTGATTGATCTGACGGTAACAAGTCCACCTTATAACATAGGAAAAGAATATGAGAGAGTTCTTCCTTTGGAAGAATACTTAACTTGGTGTGAACAATGGATCAAAGAAATTTACCGTCTAACATCTCCCAATGGTGCATTCTGGCTCAATGTAGGTTATATTTCAATCCCACAAAAGGCTAAGGCTATTCCTTTGCCTTATTTACTTTGGAACCGAATTCCTTTCTATCTTATTCAAGAAGTGGTCTGGAACTACGGCGCCGGGATAGCTGGAAAGAAATTTTTGTCGCCTCGCAATGAGAAATTTCTATGGTATGTCAAGAACAAGGACTCCTACCTATTCAATTTAGACGACATCCGCGACCCTGATGTAAAGTACCCCAACCAAAAGAAAAACGGGAAACTTCGCTGTAATACTATTGGCAAGAATCCTTCAGATGTGTGGGAGATAGCTAAAGTTACGTCTGGCCAAAATCGCTCTTCACCTGAACGTACTCCTCATCCAGCACAATTCCCACGAGACCTTATTGACCGAATTATCAAAGGTTTTTCCAAGCCGGGCGATTTGGTTATGGACCCTTTCATGGGATCTGGTACCACTGCAGAGGCTTCGGTAATGTGTGGTAGGTACACAATCGGTTTTGAAATCAATATTTCTTATTGCAAGTATATTGCCTACCGCCTTCAGAAATGTCGCTATAACTCGGTTAATCACTCATTGGAAATCGATAATAAACAATCTTCTCAATCTCAGAGTACCCAACTTTCTCTGTTTGAATCTTTATAAGGTAGAGCTTTATTTTTAAAATTACATATCTTGGCATCATTACCGTTGTAGTTGAGCAACTCGCGGACTGTATAAATATCACATTGTTTAAGATATTCTGTATTTTGTGATCCGATCCCTGGCAAGAGCGATACAGGGGCATTCTGCCTATAGTTACCAGGCACTACCAAAAGCTTCGACTCATAAACATAGTCAGGTAATCCAGCCATTTGGCCAGTAGGAGCCTTTTGTGGCTGCCAGTCTGAGAAATCAATCCATCCAAAACGAATTAAAGTTAAGATTTGTTGATAGAAATTTACCGTTATGTAATAGCCGGATTTGTCTTTGCACTCTTTATTTTTTTGCACTCCCTTCTGGCCAAAACTCCTGTTTCCAAATATCTTTGTTCCCAACTGTCCTGATGCCTTGATTTCAATTGAGAATCCATTGTCAGGTATGTAAACCAAGTCTTTCTCATCCTTTGCCGAGCCTCCTCTCCATTTTCCCCAACATCTCTTGCCTAGTTCATGAGCGAAAAGTTTCTCAAAGAAATACCCTACTACAGTAGCTGGTATATCAAGTTCTTGTAATCGTAGACAAGTTTCTCCATAACCAATCTTGGTTTCCCAAAGTACTTGCCAGCAGAAGGTCGCAATTTTCTCTGTCTCATCAAGACTCAAAGGATGATTTCTGATTAGTTCTTTTGTCACAGCTTGATACAATGATTTGTCCTTCCCTTCGTAAGGAGACTGTAAGTTCATTTTACCATTCCTTAAACATTTCTTCTAATTTAATACCAAGAGCTTCGGCGAACCGTACAATGTTAATAAGAGACACATTTCTTTCTCCTCTTTCTACGCTTCCTACGTATGTCCGGTGGAGTCCGCTGCGGAAAGACAGTTGTTCTTGGCTCAGTTTTTGAGCAAGACGAAGTTCCCGAAGCCTAGCTCCAAAGCGATGAAGTATATCTTCTAATGTTTTTGTTTTCATTGACTTACATCCTAAAGACGAAAGTTTATACCCGGCCCAGTGGAAATAAATACGGGGTTAAGTGAGATATTAGCGGCATATGATTCCAATTGGACATGGCAATTGATGTCTGTGTAAAAAATAAAATTTTGTCTTGCCGCATCCGCGGCGGGGATTTTTACACACGCATCAATACAATATTTTCTCGTTTTGCTATCTTTTTCTTTGGCTTATTTTGCTTTATTCCAGCGGAGCTATCATCTGTCTATTCCTAAAATACAAGGTCTTATGCCTGGGATAATTATTTTTTTCCAAAAGCCTTAGAATACAGGGCTTGAGATGGCTATTTGGGCATAACTATCAGAAACCACAATGGTTGGTAAATTGACGCGCTAATAAAAAATTAACCCAACCGAGAGCATTTCTTTTGCATTTAGACATTGGTAACAAAATGATGACTTTATGTCTACAGACTATAAGTAGCATTTTATAATTCAATGCTCAAACGCGACGGCGAGCAGGGTGACAATCTTTTGCCGTTGGGAACATCATCTTGCCAAATAGATGTGCGTGTGGTACAGTAAGTAGGTGCAGTAGAGATTGCGTATCATGTACCTTTAGTCGCCGTCAAAAAATAAATGTCAATATTTGCGCCGAGATTTTGGGCAATGGCGAGAAGTGACCGAAGGCGCATAGCCATAGTTCTGTAACTGAGGGCACGACGATGCCATTGCCCAAAAGATCAAGAAAAAAATTGACACTTATTTTTTGACGGCTCCTTTAGCGTATATCGTTTTGTCGAGAGAAATGGAAGTTAAGTTATGGCGGAAAATAAGTTTTGGGAAAGATTGTTGCGCCACAAAGCCAAGGTGGTGAAGGCAGTGTTATTGGCGTTTGCCCGGCAGCTTCCGGTAATCGGCAATGTGGTAGAGGCGTTCCGCGAAGTGGAAAAGGAACTCGATTTGCGCAGCATAGACAACAAGATGGTGCTACTCGCTCGCGGTATCAAACTCGACGAAAACACTGCCAGACGTATTGAAGAGGCGGACGAGACATCTCTGAGCGAGGCGCTTGCTGAGGGGGTGCAGGCTGTACCGCACCCACAGCGGGCAGCTCTCGAACAATTGGCTGGCCAACTGGCCAAAACGCAGAACCACGAGGAGCGGCGGGAACTCGTCGCGCGTGCAAGCGACAGCGCCATGACCTGGATGGCCGAAGTAGTGACTCAGACGCGCTCGTCGTTTCGCCGGTCGCTGCACGAGCGCAGGAGCCAGGAACGGCTGTTCAAGCCGGGTGAATTGATCGCCGAGCGTTTCCAGGTGCTGGAACTGGCCGGTTGGGGCGGCATGGGTACGGTGTATAAGGTGCAAGACCAGTTGCTTGGCGAATGGCGTGCCATCAAGACCATTGCCGAAAATCTCAACAGCGAAGAAAAGTTCCGCAAGCGTTTTCTCGGCGAAGTGAAAATCGCCACCCGTCTCGCCCACCCCAACATTGTCCGTGTTTACGACGTAGGTATTAGCAATGGCCTCTTATTCCTCAGTATGGAATGGATCGAGGGACAAAGCCTGCGTCAAATGTTGTGCGAACAAGGTGTCCTGGCCTGGACGCGCGTCCACAATATACTTCTCGCCACCGGCGAAGCGGTGTCGTTTGCCCACAACCAGGGCATTTTGCATCTCGATATCAAGCCGGAAAACATTGTGATCGCTGAAGATGGTACGGTGAAACTGGTTGACTTCGGCCTGGCGCAGGCGCTCGACCGTGACAATTTCGTGCAACTGTCGGCACGCGCCGGTACCTATGGCTACATGGCTCCCGAACAATACGAGGGCGGCGGACTCAGTACCGCGAGCGACATTTTTGCCCTGGGCGTGCTTGCCTACGAAATGGTGAGCGGCCAAATACCACTCGGCGTGTTCGAATCGCCCAGCCGTATGTGCGGCGATATACCACCGCGTGCTACGCAGGCGATCATGGCATCGCTGCAGCGTAATCCGGCAGAACGTCCGCAGAGCGTGGAAGAGTGGCGGCTGGGCTGGCTGGAGTCGCCTGGCAAAACAAAGAGTCGCGGGTTCGCATGGTCTCGTGCCTTGTTCGGCCTGGTCACCGGCGGTATCCTTGGCCTGTTGATCGGTTTTAGCGAGAGAAATCCTGGGCTGATGCTGGCCACGACCGCAGTGGGCGCATTTCTCGGCCTTATCGTCGCTAGCCTGTGGTTCAACAAAGAGTAAAAAGGAGCAAAGAATGCGATTTAGTCAACTATGGCTGTTTTTGTGGATTTTCGTAGCGTTTGCCGTGAGTCAGGAGGCAACGGAATTACTGGACAAAGGCAAAGAATCTCTCAACACCGGTGCTTATGACATGGCACAACAGCACCTCGAAAAAGCGGTGGAAAAAACGGAAGCCGCTCGCGTGCCCTTGCTGCATCTTTACCGCCTGATCGGCGAATATGACAAGGCACTCGCCATGAGCGACAAAATAGCTGAAGGCAAAGAGAAAGGGTACGGCAAGATGTTGCGCGGCGAAATTCTCATGGATCTGGGGCGCTACGATGAAGCCAGGGAGTCGTTTCTCGACGCTTACCAACTTCTGCCCGACAGCATTGCCGTACAGGGCAACCTCGGTCTCTACTACTTTACCCGCGGCCAGCGGGATAAATATCTCTCCTATTTTTCCAGGCTATTCGACAAATATAAGGTGGCCAACAAATATACGCCGGAAGAACTGGTTCACCTGTCTCGCGCCAGTTATATCTATTGCATGAAAAGCGACGAAGTGGATCGCGACAACACTCTGGAGATTTTGGTGCAAAAGATGTTGCCACGCGCCATCCAAGAAGACAAATATTGCTTCGAGGCCTACCGTCTACAGGCCGACATTTTGCTCGATGCCTTCAATAGCAGTGGTGCCGGCAATGCCATCAAGGAAGCTATGGAACTCAACGCCCACCATCCGGCCTTGCTCGTGGCGCAGGCCATTTGCCAGACACAAAAGTTCGGCGACCGTTCGCAGGTGATCCCTACCCTGCAGCATGCCCTGCGTATCAACCCCAAGCTGATTGAGGCGCTAAACCTCGAGGCGGCGATCTATCTGTCGGACGAGGAATATGACAAAGCGGAGGCGGTTTTGGAAAGAACGCTTGCCAGCAATGCCAACCACCTGCCTACACTCTCGCTCATGGCCGCGTTCTATTACATGCGTGGCCGCAACACGGCTTACGAAAGCACCTGCCAGAAGGTGCTTGCCATCAATCCCATTTACGGCGATCTTTATCTCACGCTGGCCAACATGATCATCTGCAAACGCCAGTTCAGCGATGCCGCCGCTTTTAGCCGTCGCGCCATCGAACTCGACCCGTTTTTGTGGCACGCCTACATGGAACTGGGAGCCAATCTGATGCGGCTTGGCCAGGAGAAAGAGGCAGAGAAATACCTGCGCAAATTATGGGACGAATACAGCCTCCACACCCAGAGCAACAACACCCTAAAATTGCTCAACAAATACCAGGAATTCAAGGTGTTCGATATCCCCAATTTTAAAATCCGCCTGCACGTGAGCGAGGCGGAAACCATGCTGCCACTCGTGAGCGAGTTGTTGCAGCAAGCCTACACGACCCTTTCACAGAAATACCAGTTTAAGCCGGAAGGGACGATCTTGTTCGAGCTGTTCCCAGAACACAATGATTTCTCGGTGCGCACCATCGGACTCGAATCGCTCGGTGCAACGGGTGCCTGCTTTGGCCAGGTGGTGGTGGAGGTGTCGCCGCGTGCCGGCCTCAGAGAAATGAACTGGGCATCGGTGGCGTGGCACGAATTCACCCACGTCATCACGCTCCAGCTTACCAATTATCAGGTTCCGCGTTGGTTCACCGAAGGACTGTCCGAATTCGCCGAACACGAACGCAATGCCTCCTGCCACCGCGCGCTCGATCTCGAACTTTATTCCGCTTACTGCAGCGGCATGTTGCGCGGCATGGCAGATCTCAACGCTGGCTTCACACGTCCAAAGTATGGGCAGGAGATCGTTGTCTGCTACTACCAGGCCGGGCTTATCGTCCAGTTTATCGCCGAAACCAAAGGTTTTGACAAGATTCTCGAAATGCTCAAGCTCTACCGCCAGGAGAAAAAAGACAGCGAAGTGATCAAAACCGTGTTCGGCATGACCCTCAAAGAGTTCGACGACGTTTTTCTGGCCTGGCTCAAAGCGTCCGTATTCGATCACATGGCCGTTTTCCCCGGCATTGATCCGCACGAGATCGCCGATTTGCAGGACCAACTGTTCGAGGATGCCAACAATGTCGAGGCATGCCGCAGATTGAGCCTAGGCTACTTGCAGCAGGGCCGCTACCGTGATAGCGAAATTTACGCCAGCAAATTGCTTACCCTTGCTCCACAAGACGCCGCCACCTACGACATTCTAGGGTATCTGGCTTTCCATCAGCACAATATGAAACAGGCGCAGAAAGTGCTGGAAAAGGCGGTAGAACTTGGTTCTCGCAACTTTTACACCCATTCGGTACTAGGCGATCTCTACGCGCAGCAAAAGAAATTCGACAAGGCTGTGCGTGCCTACGAGACTGCCAAGACAAGTTTTCCGGCCTATGTGCGACCGGACAATCCGTATGAAAAGCTGGCCAAATTGTATGTGGCGTTAGGTCAACGGGAGAAGGCATGGGGCGAGATGGAGGCTTACCTCGCGCGTGAAGGCTACGACTTCCCCAACCGGCTCCGATTGGGTGAAGAGTTTGTCAAGCACAAGAAGTATGACAAGGCGCTCCGCCTATTACTCGAAGCGCGCGATATCAATCCTTTTGAAGTGAAATTGCACATGCTGCTCGCCCAGGCACAGCGCGCACGGAAGGAGTGGCAGAACGCGAAGTTTTCTTACTTGCTGGCGCTCACTCTGACACCGGTAAAAGAAAAACCTCCGCTCTATGTGGAAGTAGCGGAGATGTGCTTTGAGCTCAAGCAATTCGACGAAGCCAGGCAATATGTGGAAAAAGCTCTCACGCAAAGGCCCGACGACAAGCGTGCCCAAGATTTATTGCACAAACTGCCGAAATGATGGGCTTTCCTATGACAAACTCTTCTTGAAGGTACGTATGCTCAACGCCATCAGCACCAACCAGAACAGACAGAGGATGACAGCTTCGTCCCACAGCTCTATAAATCCGGCACCGCGAATGATGATGCCACGCAGCACTTCAAGAAAATAGGTGACAGGAATAAAAAAACTCAGGGCGTAGATGCCAAGCGGCATGGTTTCACGCGGGAAGATGAAGCCAGAGAGCAAGATGGACGGCATGGTCATGAGAAAAGCGAACTGCATGGCCTGGGTCTGATTTTCCGCTATCGCCGAAATGAGGATACCCATACTGAGAGCGCACAGCAAGAAGATGAGAGAAAGTCCCATGAGCAACAAGAGCGAGCCACGAATGGGCACCTGGAAGATGAAGTACATGATGGCCAACACCGACAGCGTTTCGAGAAAACCGATAATGGCATAGGGAATGAGTTTGCCCATGATGAGTCCGGCGCGCGACACCGGCGACACCAGGAGTTGCTCCCAGGTACCTCGTTCTTTCTCTCGCACCAGGGCAAAAGCCGTGAGAAACAGAGTGACGATCTGCATGATGATGCCGACAAGCCCCGGCACCATGAAGTTGGCGCTCTTCATGTCCTGGTTGAACAGCATACGAATGCGCACGTCAACGGCAAATACCTGCGGCGAATTGACTTCAATGCCATTGCGCATGAGCGATTCGCGCAGCCCTAGCGACTGTGCTACGTTGAGCGCGCGCATGCCGATGGTGGAATCGGAGCCGTCAACGAGTACCAGGACGGCAGCCTGTTCGCCCCGCTGTAAACAGTTTGAGTAATCGGGCGGAATCTTGATCCCCACCTTGGCGCGACCGCTCACGAGCGCCTGCATCAAATCCTGATCCGAATGCGCTTCGGCAATCACCTGGAAAAACTGGCTGTTCTCGAAGTGCTCGACGAGTAGCCTGCTTTCGCGCCGCTGGTCGAGGTTGTAGACCACGGTGGCGAAATCTTTGACATCCATGTCAACGGCATAGCCGAAGATGGTGAGCTGGATGATGGGGATGAGAAACATCACGATCAGCGTCGCCGGATCGCGGCGCAACTGGATCAGCTCTTTGTAAAAAATTGCGGAAAACCCTTTCATGCGCTAGTCCTTACTGCTTATTGCTACAAAGTCTCCCAACATCATAAACATCCTATTCCCTACAATATATCATTTCTCGTATGCAAGTCAATAGAGAAGCGCAGTAAAGCATGGCCTCCATAACGGAGGCGAAAGTAACACAAGAGAGCCAGTAAATGTGGCAGTCAAATTTTTTGTTGGCAATCGGCGAAAAATGTGTTGTAATATGGCAGTTATCTTGCGTTGTTTATTTTAAGGAGATATTTTCATGTTACAAAAACTATCAGTGTTGGTATTGTCTTTGTGTCTGTTCAGCACTGTGGCTGCCGAGCCGTTGAACTGGTTTACCGAACCTACCGCGGCATTTGCCAAGGCTCAGGCAACCGGTAAACCGATTTTTACCGATGTGTTCACTACCTGGTGCAGTTGGTGCAAAAAACTTGATGAGGAAACCTTCAGTACGCCAGAATTCCAGGCCGAAGCAGCCCGCTTCGTCTTGCTCAAGGTGGACGGCGACAAGTACCCTACTTTCAAAACACAACATGGTGTGCCCGGTTACCCGACCATGCTGTTCCTGAACGCAGAGGACCAGGAAATCCATACCAAGGTCGTCGGCTTTAAGACAGCCGATAAACTGGTGCCGATCATGAAAGAAGTACCCGCTTCCGTCGCGCCGCAAATGACCAGCGATATTAGCTGGTACACCGTGCCGGAGAAGGCTTTTGAAGCGGCCAAGGCGCAGCGCAAACCGATCTTCACCGATGTGTTCACCACCTGGTGCCATTGGTGCAAGAAACTCGATGAAGAAACCTTCAGCGCACCACAATTCCATGCCGAAGCAGCCCGCTTTATCCTGCTCAAGGTAGATGGCGACCAGTATAGCGAATTTGTGTTGAAATATAGCGTGTCCGGCTATCCTACTATGCTGTTCCTGAACGGCGATGGCCAGGAAATCCATGCCAAGGCCGTCGGCTTTAAGACAGCCGATAAACTGGTGCCGATCATGAAGGAAGTGAAGTAACTCTTCGTCCATTCTAAGTCAATGACCCCGCCCACGAGGGGCTGCTTTGTACCCACAAGAGGCGGGGTTTTCTGCAATGTTTTCTATAAAAAAGGCAGACGTCGCGTCTGCCTTTTTTTGTTTTAAGGCGACTCCAAAAAATAAAAGAAACCGGCACCGCCGGATGGGTGGGGTAGAAAATCAGCTATTAAACCTAAACGTGACACGTTGACACCCATTTCCAGATTTGTCTAGGTTTGGGAGAGCGGCATGCTACTCATTGTCAATCTCAACCCGTGCCTGGAACGCATCTACACCATGCGCGGTTTTCGCTTGAACGAAGTGCATCGCACAGGAGAAGTGCTGGTGCAGGCCGGCGGCAAAGGGATCAACGTCGCGCGCGCCACGCGCACACTAGGCGGTACTTGCCTTGTTACCGGCGTACTGGGCGGCTATGCCGGACAACATGTCACCGCGGACCTGAAGCACGCAGGCATTGTCTACGATTTCTCTCCGATCAGCCAGGAAACACGCACTTGTATTGCAATTATCGATCCTCTAGGCCAGACCCAGACGGTGGTGAATGAAAGCGGCCCCGCGGTGTCGGACGGTGAAGCCGCTCATTTTGTCGCCCAATTCGCACATCTCTTGCCAAGTGCCAGACTGGTGGTACTTGCCGGCAGTCTGCCGCAAGGTATTGTCCCCTGCATGTACGGCGATCTCATTCGCCTGGCGAGTGAAAAAAAACTGGCATGTGTGGTGGACGCCAGCGGCGAAGCCCTGCGCGCGGGTATTGCCGCGCGGCCATTTATGGTCAAGGTAAACGTGCGGGAGATAAGCGAGATATGGCATGCACCTGAGCTGGTTCCTCAAGCTATGGCCGGCGATATGGCCAGTCTCATCGCCCGTTGCCGGCTGTTGCTTGATGATGGCGTCGCGCATGTAGTAGTCACACTGGGCGTGCTTGGTGCTCTGTGGGTGAGCAAGGAAGAGACATGGTGGGCCAAGCCCCCCCAAATAACAGTGGTAAACGCGATCGGGTCGGGAGATGCTTTTACCGCAGGCGTCACCCACGCATGGTTGCAAGGTAAACAGGTCGTTGACATGTTGACGGCGGGCGTGGCAGCGGGCACTGCCAACGCCACGCTAGGCGGGCTACGCTTTAGCCTGGAAATTTACCAGGCTTTAAGTTCGCAGATTGCAACTGTGCGCATGTAGCTACAGCAACGAGTAGATTCCCATGCACACGACTTTACGCATCGCGGTTTTGCTAGCACTTTGCTCGTCGGCTACGGTGCCTCGCGCGTGCGTGAGCTCTCCCGCAAATTGTTTGCATCTCCAGGCAAACGATTGTATACTTGGGAAAAAGGCAACACACATAGGGAGTAACGAGGAATATTATGTCGCAGGAAAAAGAAGCACAGCCGACAGCTAAAACGCCTATGGAAGAAATTGTCGGCATCAATCAAGCGATAGCCGAACATGTCCATAAAGGCAGTTTGGTGCCGGAGGAAATTGCCAAACATCTTTTGACCAAATGCAACAGTTCGCATCTGCATTTGGGGCAGACGCTCGTCAAAGAGGGTCACCTCAAGATGTCGCAATTGGTCAAAATCATGCAGACAATCGGCGCCCAAAGTAAGGCGGGGGTCAGCACTGCGGTTGCTTCCCTGCCACGCCAGGAAAAAAGTGGGCTGGTAGGAAGCACTTTCGGCAACTACGAAATCGTGAAAGAACTTGGACGCGGCGGTATGGGCGTGGTCTACCAGGCGCGCCAGATCAACACCGGGCAGACCATGGCATTGAAGCTATTGTTGAGTGGGCCGGGGGCAGATGTGGTGCAGGTGCAGCGTTTCTTGCGTGAATCGAAAACCACGGCCAGTCTCGAACATCCCAATATCATTCGCATCTATGACATCGGCGAGGAAGCAGGCTACCATTATTTCACCATGCAATTCGTAGATGGCGGCACGTTCGAACATGTGCTGGAACGTCCCGATGTGGCACTCGAGCAGAAGCTCGACATTTTCAGCAAGATATGCTACGCCCTGCAACATGCTCACGCGCACAAAATAATTCATCGAGATCTTAAACCGTCCAATATCCTTATGGACAAAAACGGCGTCCCTTTCTTGAGCGATTTCGGCCTGGCCAAGTCACTCGATAGCGATTCGCGTCTGACACAGACCGGCAGTGTCCTGGGTACACCGTTCTATATGTCACCGGAGCAGGTCAAAGGTGACAGGCGCAAGATAGACTCACGCAGCGATGTTTACAGTCTGGGCATCATGCTTTACCAGATCATTACCGGCAAGGTACCGTTTGTCGCCGAAGTATTGCCGGAGCTTTATCGCAAAATCGCCGAAGAAGAGGCAGCGTTCCCTGATATTGCCCTGCCGCCTGCGCTCAAGGCTATCTGCAGCAAGGCTATCGAAAAAAAACCCGACCTCCGTTATACTTCGGCAGCCGAACTGGGCGACGATGTGAACCGTTTTGTTGCCGGCAAAAAAACTCTGGCACAAAAATTTGTGGCTAAAAGAGCATGGGGCAACGCCATCCGCCGTTACCGCCGACAGTTAATCGCTGCCGTGTGGGTGGCCGGCGTAAGTATGCTCGCGGCCATGGCCATGTTGATGTTCCACCAGCAGAAGAATAAAGAGGCTGCCGCGCGCGCCGCCTACGCAGCACAGATACAGGCTATAACGGAAGAATTACAGGGATGCTACGATGAAGGCACGAGAAAACTCGGCGACAATCCGGAGGAGGCATGCCTTTATTTCGAACATGGCCTGCAAATAGTCAGCAGGGAACAAGCCAAAGGGGATAAATCGCTCCTGGCCAGAAGTAAAGCTGAAGAGATGGCAGCTCGTTTGCACGTGGCTGCCGTAGATGCCTATTTCCGCGCCGGCCACTATCGTCAGAGTTATGAAATGGGCGACCGCTTGCTACACAGAGATTCTCTTGCCGAACGCGAACGCATCATGTGGCAAACCGCCTGCTCTGCTTACGCGGGTGAGTTGTTCCGTGAGGCCGAGGAATATTTTGGCAAACTGTCGCCAATGTATGAGACAAAAGCACGGCAGCAGAGTCTCAGCCTCGAAGAAGAAGAATATTACATCGGCAGCATTTACCACCTCGGGTTGATCAATTTTCAGCGGGAGCAATGGCCACAAGCGCAGCAGCACTTCAAACAAGCTCTCACGCTGCACGCCAGCAACAACAAGCCTTATTCGTTTGTACCGCTTTTGCAATTGCACTATTGCGCGACGCTGGTCGTTGATATCGAACAAAAATTGGGCCCGCAGACGGCGCAAGAAATACAGGCTTATTTACAGCCACAACAGGAGGCGCTCTCCCCGCAATTCTATCGCGAAGTAGAGGCCAGATATTGGCTGCTGCTGGCGCAATCCGGCGAGGGAGAAGAGGCCAAACGTTGGGCACGGCAGACGGTGGCGGTGATCGCCGAATGTCTGGCACAAGGCGCTGAAAAAGCGGAGTTCTATTACATCCGCGGCAGGGCAAATCATATTCTGGGCAGCTATCCACAGGCCAAAAGCGATTTTGTCACCGCCTCGGAATTCGAGGATAGCTCGAGCAAGTTCAACTATATGAGCGCCCAGCTTGAACTTTTCAACGACTACCTGGAACCGAACGGTTTCCAGAATTACTACATGGAATTTTTGCGCGATGTGGAAAAAAATATCCGTGTGCGTCCCAATCTGTTTGCCCAGGAATATGCCAAATTGCGCCGTTATTGCCTGGCCAGCCAGTTCGGTATGAGCAAGCGTATCGAATTTTCGCAGACTCGTTTGCAAGAGTTGTGTCAGTTGCTGGACAGCTCGTCACAGATTCGCCAGGTAGCGGAGGTCACGCTGTCGGCCATGTCTCCCACGGCACAAGTGGTAAGAGCTTTGCAGAACAAGATAGAAGAAGCGCCGAGCGACAATAAACGGCAACTGCTGCGCGAGCTGTGCCACAAGGTGGAAGAAACGGAGCGTAAACGCCTGATGCAGAGGCTTCTCGTCGAGCTTAGCCAACTGCAACCTTACGGCAGAATCTGGAAGCTCCGCCAGTTCTGCAACGCCGAGACAATAGAGTTTCTGCAAAGTGTATTTGCCGATCGTCAACAGTCTCTCTTTTTGCGTTTTCTTGCTGGCCGCGTGCTGGTCAACATACCTTTGCTCGAGACGCGCAAGTCCCTATGGCAAAAGTATGCGAAGGGCACAGACGACATAGTCACCACGGTTTTGGCTCTGCGTCTCTTGCAAGAGATTTCTTTTATCACCGTGTTGGAAGAGATCGAGCCGGTGCGTACATTGGTCAACATCATGGAAAAAGGTCAAATAGAGCAACTGGGCTGGGGAGGCGAGGGAGGGGGGCTTGCTTGCAGCCGCGACGAAGAAAGAGAATTTTTCCAGACTCTTCTGGCCGAAACTTTGCCTGCCGACCTGGAAAACCTTGTGCCGGTATGGAAGTGGCTGTTGACAAGTAAGTCGGCACGCGTCAAGAGTATCGCCGCAATGCGTTTCCCGCTGCCTCCACACAAAGATCTTTTGCCGTTTCTGGTGGCTGCTATCCAGGAGGGCATTGCCCAGCCGCATCTGGATCTGCGACTGTGGAACGTCTCGCTTCTCGCCAATTACCTGAATACAGCGGAACCAGCAGTACGCAAAAATTGGCAGAAATTGTTCGATCAATATTTTTTCGACGAGAAACTTTACCGGCAATTTTGTGAAATGACGAAGAGTACCCTGCCGCAAGTACAAAAAACCATGCTCAACTTCTGGCGCGGCACCGCCAATGTGTTGTTTCAGGAAAAATATGCCGAGCGCAGACAAACAGTGGTGGATATGCTGCGCCAGTTCTGGAAAAACGCCGATTCGATCATCCGCTGCCATGCGGTGATGACCTCGGCTGAACTGTTCGACGTCGAAGTATTGAAAGCGGCCTTTGCGCGTCAGGAGTTCACCTTTCTGGAAAAATGGTCCATCTGTATCGGCGCCATGCTTTGCCAGGAGCATTCCAAGGTCGCCAAACAAGACAAACAGATTACCAAACTGATGTTCTCTGCCTTGAAAAATCCGAGGGAATCACCTCATCTACGCGGCGGCCTTTTGTTTATGCTTACTCGCTACAGCCAGAACAATGCGGAAACGGCGATGGAAAAGGCGGTTATAGAGTATACCTTGGTAGACGGTTTGAAGAGTCCCAGCACTGTACACAGGTTATGGGCTATCACCAGCATTAGCAATTTCACCCATGTTTCTGACAATTTGGTGGCGCTCCTGCAAAAGATGAAAAATGAGCACCCAAATCATAACATCAGGGCAGCCTGCCACGGAGTGTTGCTCGATCTGGCAGTGCGCGGCGGGTCTTCCGCCAAACTGGACACGTTGCATGCGGAGGTCAAGCAGCAAAAGGGCAAGGAACGGGAGGATTATTTCTGGTCGGCACTCTGGGGCTATACATTTGCCGTGGAAGAGGTCATGAACCCGAACTATGATGAAGGCTGCCGGATCGGCTGGGAGCCGGAAGCAACCTGGGAGTTCAAATGCAAAGATTTGTGTAGGAAATGTATAGCAAAGCCCAGTCTACGCAAGGAGTTCATTCTGCGTCTGTCCAAGTCGCTAGATCTGCTTAGTGAGTTTACGAATGAAGGTTTGTTTTTGCACTACACATACATGCTCGCTGTTCTATACCAAATGGAGGGCGATTACGCCAAAGCATTGCAAACATTGGAAAATGGCATCGCCAAACTGGGCGAGCGCGACTACCATCTTACCGACCTGTGGGGGCAACTGATGCTCGAACAAAAACGCCATGTGGAGGTACGGCAGCGGATGGAAAAAATTATGGCTTCGTTGGGCAAAGCACCGGCCTGGGACCTTGACAAAATCGCTTATCGTGCCCGCTATGAAGCTCAGGTGCGACGCGCACTGTTGCAGGCTTATATGGTAGATTACAAGAAGAGCGGTGACGCCAAAGAAAAAGAACGCCTGCATGCCTCAATCTACGCCCATCTCTACGACCAGGCTTTGCTGTGCCCCTTGCAGCCTATATCGTGGATAATGGTGAGCGACTATTATCTGCACCTGGCCGATGGCGACAAAGTCTTGCTCGTCTCCCAGCGAGTATTGCCAAGGATGCCAAAAAATAGTCTGGCATTCTTGTGGCTGGCTCGTGGCTACGCGGCTGCAGGCGAATGGCAACAATCGCTTGACTTTTTGCAAAAAGCGGCAGAGGAACGAACCATGGTTTTTCCGCTGCCGCTTGGTGACTACCCTGAATTTCGCTGCGCTCCAGCCTCGCTCAAAGAAAAATTCGAGCAACATGTCAGGTAAGACGCTGGTTTACATTACTTTTACGGTTTCTTTTCGATGGTGTTCTTTTCCGCCTGATACTTCTTGTTCATCTCGGTAACGATGAGCGTCGTGATGTCGTATTTCTTGCCCCAGTAGAGCACGTCACGCGTGTTGATTTCCATGCGGAGAGCATCGGCCGACTGGGCACCGAAGAAATCGGCGTCGGCTACGCGCACGATCATGTAGAAATCGTTTTGCTTGGCGTATTGTTCGACTTCCTGGGTGATTTCCTGGTACACCTTTTCAATGCCCGCTTTCATCTTCTCGGCAAAGAAATAGTTGGCCTTGTCTTTTTTGAACTTGATCTCGAATAGTTTGTCGGTCAATTCCTGCTCTTTTCTCTTGCGGATAGCACTGCCCGGACGGTAGAGAGGAATTTCCTCGCGGAGCTGCTTGGTCTGCTCATCCAATTCCTTCATTTTGGAAAGCTCCACCTCAGTTTCTTTGTTGATGTCGTTTTCCATTTCTTTGATTTTCTTGTAATCGCGGAAGACGCTCTTGAGATTGAGAAAACCGATTTTAAGGCCTTCGTCCTTGTTGTCGGCAAAGGCTTTCTTGAAAAAATCGCTGACAACAAAAGAGAAAACGACGGTAAAAATGACAAAAAAAAGTCCAACCTGTTTTTTCATAAAAAATATCCTTCTAAGCTTTCTGTATTTCCTGCTTGCTGGCGGCAGCACCGTTGCCGGCGATGAGCGAATGCAATAGCTGACGGAACTCTTCGCCCTCCATGCGCTCGCGTTCGAGCATGATTTCGGCCAATTTTTCCAGCACACTCTTGTGTTTGAGCAACAAAGCGATGGTCTGCTGGTAGCAGCGCATGACAATCTCTCGCACTTCCTGGTCAATCTTGTCGAGTGTGCTGCCACTGAAGTAGCTCTTGCGATCGAAATTTTTGCCGAGGAACACGTAGCCGTCGTCTTTTTCAAACGCCAGCGGTCCCAGCCGTTTGCTCATACCAAAGCGGGCAACCATCGAACGCGCCAGATCGGTGACGTGTTCGAGATCCTGCTGCGCGCCGGTAGTGATGCTGCCACAGCAAATTTCTTCCGCCACTCGCCCGGCGAGCGAGACACAGATTTTGGAGAGCAGCTCCTCGCGAGTCTGACTGTAGTTGTCCTCGTCCGGCATATGCAGCACGTAGCCGAGCGCGGCGCCACGCGGGATAATGGTGATCGTGTGCACATGGTCGCCGTTCGGGTGCAGTTCCGCCACCATGGCATGTCCTACTTCGTGAAAAGCGGTCATCCGTTTTTCTTTGAGAGAAATCAGGCGGCTCCTGCGCTCCGGCCCCATCACCACTCGCTCGATGGCCTCGGCAATATCGTCCTGGTCAATCTGTTTTTTGTTCTTGCGTGCTGCCAGGAGTGCCGCTTCGTTCATCACGTTGGCAAGATCGGCGCCGGAAAAACTGACGGTACGCTGTGCCAGTTGCTTCAGATCGATTTCCGGTGACAGCGGTTTGTTTTTGGAGTGGATTTGCAAAATTTCCTCGCGACCGCGGATGTCAGGCCGATCAATGACGATGCGCCTATCGAATCGTCCTGGACGCAGCAGTGCCGGATCGAGAATGTCAGGGCGATTGGTGGCGGCCAGCACGATGATGCCGCGATTGACTTCAAAGCCGTCCATTTCCGACAACAACTGGTTGAGAGTCTGTTCGCGTTCGTCGTGTCCGCCGCCCAGTCCGGCGCCGCGATGGCGGCCTACGGCATCAATTTCGTCAATGAAGACGATGCACGGCGGTTTGGACTTAGCCTGCTGAAAGAGGTCGCGCACACGCGAAGCGCCAACGCCGACAAACATCTCGACGAACTCCGAACCGGATATATGATAGAACGGTACGCCCGCTTCGCCGGCCACAGCACGCGCCAACAAAGTTTTTCCGGTGCCCGGCGGACCGACCAGGAGAGCGCCTCTGGGAATTTTACCACCCAGTTGCTCGAATTTTTGCGGCGATTTCAAAAATTCCACGATTTCTTGTAGTTCTTCCTTGGCCTCGTTGCAGCCAGCGACATCGGCAAAAGTAGTCTTGGTATCCTGCTCCACCGATATTTTTGCCCGGCTTTTGCCGAACGACATCACATCGCGGCCGTAGTTGTTCATGCGACGCATGAAAATGACCCATAGCACAATGATGAGCCCAATGGGCAGCAGCCACGACAGCAGCATGGTGAGCCAGTTACTGTCAACTTCGCCCTGGAATGGGATATTGTTTTTTTCAAGCATCTTCACCAGATCAGGGTCGTCATGCACCCGCACTGTAACAAAACGGGTGCGACCTTTCTTTTCCTCGAACATGCCACTGAACGGAAAGACGCCTTCTTTTTCTTTGGGCGTGGCCTGTGCCGATCCTTGCTCCAGTTTCCTTTTTTTGACTTCATCCCAAATCTTTTCATCGGAGATATAGACACCGGTGATATGTGTGGTACTCACCGTGCATTTTTCGATGCGATAAGGTTGTTCCGCCATCTCTTTGAATTTGGCGTAGCTAAGCTCGTCCACTTTCTGGCGAAAAAAAAGAGCATGGATCAATAGCAAGATCGAAAGCAACATCAAAAAATAGAGCAACGAAAAACGATTCTTGTTATCAACCTGCATAGATTTTCCTCATTTCTTGGTTTTGCTGCCCATAGATATTTCATGATTAGCGCAGGATAGGGAAACACCGGGCACGCAAATAAAAAGTCGTATGCTTGATTATAGAGTGCAATGACAAGGTTTGCAACCAAATTTTACGGGTGGCTAAATGAGATGAGGCGGATAGGCATGTTTTGACGTTGCCAGATAAAGCGGTATGGGCGGCGCATCATGTTGCCGCCCAGTTACCACCTAGATTACAAGCCCATAGATGCCCGTTACTCGATAATAAACACGGCAGCTGCCACTGCTGTGGTCCACCTGCCCTCGGGATCTCCCTTTGCGGTTTGCGTGATACTTTTTGTTTCGACGATCTTGCCGCTCATGCGATAAATTTCACGTCTTTCGTCGTAGCTTTCGTTGGGGTCAAAATCAACACCCAGCGTGCTGGCTAACATGGTAGCCGCCAGATCCTCCACATAATCCGAAGCTTCTTTAGCCGATATGCCGAAAGCCTCGTGTTCACTGATATAGCCATAATGAACACGATTACTTGGGATAGCGAGCCCTACCGAGGCACTCATCAGCCGGTAAGGTTCATCCGTGGCAATACGCCCCAGTACGCAATAAGTGATACCTCCAGGATGCAGCATGGTTAAGCCTTTGCCGCGTGGGACAATTTTACAGTGTGGAGGAAAGATACTGGATACGCGGACGATATTGCATTTTTCAATGCCAGCTTTGCGCAAGGCAAGCTCAAACGATTGGAGCTTTTCTCGATGAATACCCACACCACGGGTAAAGAAAACTGTTTTAGGTACTAAGTTTGCCATTTGCCTCCTACCATTCAAAAAGCGGGGAAAGTTTTTCAAAAATCAATGTCTCTCAGACACGACCAATCCTTCCGAGAGCCAATCCATACCAAAATTGCAAGCGACTACCACTTGCTCATCTCCGGTAAGACCTTCGGTAATTTCATAAAAATTCAGGTTACTCATGCCGATACGCACAGGTGCAGCGATCAGTTTATATTGGTGTTTATTTTGCGCTATTGCGCAAAACACAAGTGGTTGGTATTGAGATACTGCATGCCTCGGGAAGATCACACTTTCCCTCGGTACTTGCAGACAACGGTTTTTCTTGGGCAAAATAAATTTGATAGTGGTGCTTCTACCCAAGGGGATATTGTTGATTTCGCCAGAGCAGGCGATCTTCACGCTATCGCTATATTCACTGATGGAAGGTGTAATTGCCACTACCTCTCCTAAAAATTTCTTTTGCTGTGGCGATAACAGTAATTCGACCGGAGTCCCTTTGGCAATATAAAAATTTAAAGGCGTCTGACGTATTTTGCAACCAATCTCTTTTTGCGCAAGATCGGCTAGAACCATTTTTC
This sequence comes from Planctomycetota bacterium, assembly GCA_020057085.1. GTDB lineage: Bacteria > Planctomycetota > Uabimicrobiia > Uabimicrobiales > JABWCH01 > JAGVGO01. Next base: position 39,386 of record JAGVGO010000112.1, read on the forward strand.
CTTCAACCACCAAGAGTGGTTCCAAATCATCTTGCTTGACATGGGCAAGTCGTACGAAGGTTTCCATGCTGCCAGCAGAGTGCCAGCTCAACAACAAATTGAGAAGCAAGAGACAGATGAACATGGTGATGACGCCCCAGAAATAAAAGGGCAAGCGATGGAGTAGATGAAGAATTTGCTCTTTGTAATCACCGCTGAAAAGACAACCTGCTCCCATCTCCTCCGGCAACGATAAATGTCTTTCGAGTTGTCTCACTTTCGTCTTGCCTCTTGCCATAATAATTTCTTGTGGTTGATAAGTTTGCGGTACACCGCTCGGTTCATTTGCGCCTTCTTTGGCAGACATCTCCGGCAGCGGAATCGGCGACGTGCCACGTTTGCTCGTCGCCTCCACCGGGGCACTCGCCTGCTCAGGCATAGAGATCGGTTGGATGGCCTCATTCGCTATCGGGGCAGAAGACGGTGTTTTTTCCAGAGGCTTCTCTGTTTTTGGCTTATGCTTTTGGGGGTGATTTATGGATGCCCCCATTCTGGTGGCAAACAAACTTTCATAATTTGCATCTGAACTTTTATACAGATCTTCATCTTCTATCGGATCTGCAGGCGACTCTTGTGTATCGGCGTCATCCGAAGAAATGGGTACCTGGCGCGAAAGGCGCAGTTGCTCGATTTCTTCGCCATCGAATTTTAACTCATTGTTCTCATAGACAGGATTGACTGTTCCCTTGTCTACCATCTTTTTGAGGTCTTCTTCGTTGAGCTTCAATTCTTGGAGCGCCCGGCGTACCGAGAGATATTTTGGCTTACGGTTTTTTTTGGCTTCATTGTCTGACATGTGAGCTACTCTCCGCTATTCCTGTTGATCCGTTTTTTCCTCTCTTTCAGCCATCATCGCCAATGCCAGGCCTGCCCGTTGCCGTACTACCTGTTCCGGATCGTTCAAGGCCTTGGTCAGGATGGGCAAGATAGACCGGCTACCGATATTGACCATCGCCTGCAGTGCCGCGAATCTTACAAGTGGCGCCTTATCTTCAAAAGCATACATGAGGTGGACTATGGCTCCTTCTCCCTGGATGCGGCCAAGAGCCAATACGGCTTTCTCACGCACACTGATATCTTTGTCGTATAGAGCCTTAGTCAGGGCAGGGATAGCCTCTTCCGTGCCGATTTCGGCCAAAATACGCACGGCTATTTTGCGCACCACCAGGCTATCGTTTTCCAAGGCATTGGCTAAAGCTCTGGATGCCGGCTGGCCGAATTTAGCCATCGCCTCCACTGCCGCACGGCGTACCTCCCAACTGGGGTCTTCCAATACTTTGAGGAGTGAGTGCAACACTTTGGGATATTCCAATTTGCCCAGCGCTCTCACGACCTCTAATCTGACAGAAGCATGTTTGTCGTTGAGAGCTTCTGTAAGACCGTCTGCGGCGCGTGCCGATCCTATTTCGCCAAGAGCTTCCGCTGCCGCTTTGCGTACACGCCAGGATGGATCATGGAAAGTATCTGCGAGCGCCGGCACCGCTTCCCTGGCTTTCATTTTTTTTAGCACACAGACAGCCGCATAGCGTACTTTTTCCTCCGGATAGTTGAGAGCCACGATGAGCGCGGGCACTGCCAGATACCCCATCTCTTTGAGAAGTTCGGGCAAATCGCCGTGTTTTTCACCTTCTTCCTGATAGAGAGAATGTACCAATGCCAGCACGACTGGTCTACCGATTTGCTTTAAAAGCGCCACAATCACTTTCTTGATTGCCGTATGCTGACTGGGGTAAGATTCGATCAACTTTTGGATGATAGTTAAGGCGTCTTTGTTTTGGGCACTGGCGAGCATATTCTGCAACAATTCCAGTTGTGTGCCGACCATGGCAAGAGATGCTTTGGTCTGGGATGGCAAGCTGGCCTCGATATCTTTCAGTTGTTGAGCGATAATCGGTAGGACAGCCGCAAGGTAACCGAAACATATGGTGTCAGGTACTACCTCGGACACATCCAGTTTATGGCTATCGTGTCCCTGAAGAGCCTCAATGAAAGAGTGGACATCGTGGAGGCCGAATTTAATGAGAGCTTCGGCAATGGATCCTTTGTCACTGTATTCTTTGAATGCTTCTGCAATCTGTGCCTCATTTACACTGCCAGGTTGCTTACTTTGTACCAGCCGCATAATTTTAGTATAAAACTTTTTGAGTAGTTCTTCTGACATCTTGAATCTCTCAGTGCAATGAAGGCGCAATGAAGGCCAGAAATTTTCAATGAAAGGAGGCCAGGGAGAATAAAATTTTATTGCGTTTTCGCTGGCTTGTCAAGTCATTTCTGACAGTGTGCATTTTTTCTTGCCCGATGCGAAAAAAATGTGCTAAAATAGATTTCGCAATTGTACGAAATTTTACTCTCAAAATAAAAAAGAAAGATTTATGAACATCATTGAAAAAATACGCAGCAAACAGGCCACCATAGGCGTGATAGGTCTTGGTTATGTCGGTTTGCCATTGGTAATCGAATTTTGCCAGGCGGGATTTGCCGTCACCGGATTTGACATAGATGCGGATAAAATCGCTTCCCTGAAACAAGGGAAAAGTTACATCAAGCATATTGACATCTCCATGTTGCAGCCACCCCGGTGTTTCAATTTTACTACAGACATGTCGCTATTGGCGCACATGGACTGTATCGTCATCTGTGTGCCGACGCCGTTGAATCAGTACCGTGAACCGGACCCGTCGTTTATTTTCCAGACGGTACGTACCATTGCCCAGCATCTCAAACAAGATCAGTTGATCGTACTCGAATCCACTACCTATCCGGGGACCAGCGACGAAGACATGCGGGCGATTCTGGAAGAAACCGGCTTTAAGGCGGGCATAAACTTTTATCTTGCCTTTTCACCAGAACGACAAGATCCGAATAACAAAGAATTCACTTTGCGCAATATTCCTAAAGTAGTAGGCGGCTATTCGCCACGATGCCTGGAGGTCGCGGCTGCATTATACAGCCAGATTGTAACACAAGTAATACCAGTCTCTTCGACCAAAGTTGCCGAGATGTGCAAACTGCTCGAAAACACCTACCGCGCTGTCAATATCGCCCTGGTCAATGAGCTGAAAATTTTATGCGACCGCATGGGTATTGATATCTGGGAAGTAATTGAAGCGGCCAAGACCAAACCTTTCGGTTACCAGGCATTTTATCCGGGGCCTGGCTTGGGCGGCCATTGTATCCCCATCGTCCCTTTTTATCTGACATGGAAAGCCAGAGAATACGATTTTACCACCAAGTTTATCGAGCTGGCCGGCGAAATAAATACCTCCATGCCTTACTATGTCGTGCAGAAAGTCATGGAAGCCTTGAGCGAACAGGGGAAATGTATCGCCGGCGCCAAGATTTTGGTTTTGGGTGTCGCTTACAAAAAGGATGTGGATGACATCAGGGAATCTCCTTCGTTCAAAATTATGAAGATTTTGCAGGAGAGAAATGCGGTCATCGCTTATAATGATCCCTATATCCCGGCTATTCCCAAGACACGCAAATACAAATTTAATCTCTCCTCGATTCCGCTCACGACCGAAAATCTTGGCAATCACGACTGCGTATTGATCGCTACCGATCATTCATCATATGATGCGGATTTTATTGCCGAGCACGCCAAATTGGTAGTAGATACACGTAATGTCATCAAGAATTATCGGCGGTATGGCAAAAAAATCAAGAGAGCATAAGCCACCGTCAACAAATAACGCAAGGAGGACGCTTGGCATGAGTTGGTTCCACTATCTGCAAGATGCCGGGCAGCTCGGAGCGGCCCGCGAACTTGCCCGATTTATTTGTCAGAGTCTCGCACCAGAAGGCGACAATATTGACAAAGTTATTGCTATATATAATGAAATCAAAGACGCAAATGCTAAACAAAAAATAGACGCTTTGCTGCAGATCATTAGCACCAACGGACGTGAGATACTGGAAGACATGCAATATATCCAGGCCGAGAGCGACGCAATGAAACTGGAACTGTTGATAGCTATGCCCGATCAGGAAGCTCGTTTTGCCGATCTCAGGACGAAAATCATCAATGAGATCGCAGAATTGGATGAGCTATGGCAAAAAACTTGGACAACCGAGCCGACAGGCGGCGAAAACGTCGAATCGTTAGCAGACTCGACCTGTACGCCGACGGGCGACGAAAACATCGAACCGATAGCAAACTCGGCCAGTGAAGCGACAGGCGAGGAAAATCTTTCATCTGCACCTATATGGACAAGCGAAATGGCGAACGCCGAAGACCCCTTAGCTGCACCCATATGGACAAGTGAGCCAGGGGAGGGCGAAGCGCCGTTGCCCACACCAACGGCAGGGACTCGTGAGCAAGGAGATCCAGGCACACTGATGCCTACGCAAAGAAGAAAGGTTTTGCATTTCAAGCGAAGCGATAGCCCATTGAAGAAAGGGGCAAGCGCCGCAATAACCAGAGCGATTTCGCCTGTAAAAACGAACGAAACCGGCGTACGCACGCCGGTGGCCGGCGCGGAAAAGCCAGTAGGCAGCGTAGTAAAAGAAGCACCGTCCAAGGACGCAGCCCCCTATCCCGAAATTGCCAAACCAGCGACGCCCAAGGAAACCAAGGTTAGGCCGGCGTGCCCTGAAATCAAAGGGTTTCGTTGCACAGGCGAGATGGCCTTCGCCTGCGGCGACGTCATCAACAAAGTGGTAGAGTACCAGCATGAACAGACTGGCATGATGTTTACTCTGCTGCCAGGAGGCGCTTTCTTGATGGGAAGCCCTGATTCCGAGAAAGGCAGGATTGCCTGCGAAGGTCCGCAGCACACCGTCAACATCAAACCGTTTCTCATTGGCCAGCATGAAGTGACACAGGCTGTCTGGTTTAGAATCATGGCGAGTAAACCATGGCGATTGATGAAATGGTTTATCAAAGAACATGTGCGGGAAGGCGGTCTTTATCCGGCCATACATGTTTCGTGGCACGATGCCAAAGAATTTTGCAGAAAATTGGAATTCTCGCTGCCTAGCGAAGCCCAATGGGAATATGCCTGCCGCGCCGGCGCCAATACCAAATACTATTGGGGCAACGACATGGACAATGATTATTGCTGGCATTGGGACAATGCCGGCGACAAGGAAGATGCCTATGCCCACGAGGTCGGACAGCGCGTGCCAAACTCCTTCAATTTGTACGACATGCTCGGCAATGTCTGGGAGTGGTGCGACGATACCTTGCACGAAAATTATCAGAATGCGCCAAACGATGGCAGTGCCTGGATTGACTTCAAAAGCACTCTGCGCGTCATCCGTGGCGGTGCATGGAACTCCTGGTCAGACCGCAGCCGTTGTGCCACCCGCAACCACAGCGACCCCAAAGTCAAGTTGGACACGATCGGCTTTCGCGTAGTAAAAACATTGGATTAAGTCGCTGTAAAAAAATAACCTTTACAACTTACTTGATCTTTTGACCAATGGCATCGTCGCGCCCTCAGTTACAGAGCTACGGCTATGCGCCTTCGGTCGCTTCTAGCCCTTGGCCAAAATCTCGGCGCAACTTGTAAAGGTTATTTATTTAC
>JAGVGO010000093.1 GCA_020057085.1 Planctomycetota bacterium
AATGTAAGCAATCGTTCAACAGATCGCCGGCCTGCGCCATATCGCGTAAGGACTGGGATCAGCGCGACCGTACTGTTCAATATGTTGTTGACCGGAACAATTTTAGCAAATTTTACAAGATATCTTTTGCGTTGCTGGTGGCTGCTGCTCGGATTAGTACCCATCATGGCCGACGAATACAGTGAGTTTGTGCAAAAATGGCAGAAAGAGTGCAGTGAACAAACAGAGTTGTGTAACAAATGGCAGCGGCAATTTGCGTCGCTGGCAGCAAAGATCACTCAATTGGAGCAAGCGACGCGCTCCGGTGAAGAGGTGAGAACCGCACGGGGCAAATTACAGGACGCACGCGAACATCTGGCGCTGGCGATGGAACAGTTTGCCTATGCTTGTCCACAAAAAGACCTGGAGCGCAAGATTCCTAAATATACCATACCTTACTATGAATCTGGGGTCAGGTCACTACGCAAAGCTCTTGCGGCATATCAGAGCGCATATGACATTTGCCAGGCTGTCGGTGGCGGCCAAAGAGAAGAGATTGCGAACCAGAATCCACAAACCAAAGAACATGCAGCAGCGCCTGCACCAAAGCTGCCTGACTCAGTAACCATGCTCCGCAACGAGCTGACCGGCGATTACACCAACTGGTGGGTCAGACAGGTGCGGAAAGATTGCCGGTATATCCTGGCGCATCTCATCGAACCATTTGCGACTACCAGGCGACAGGCCGACAAAAAACAGACAAAGCCGGAAGGCTTTGTCGAGCCTTTTGCCGGCCACACCGGAGACAGTAATTCTACTCAGGACGACACGTTCTCTCTGCTTATTGATCCGTTTGAATAAGGATTTCCCTATGCGCTGGCTATTGACTATAATGTTGGTTCTAAGCGCCGGCTGTATGTCACAGGCGGCTAAACTCAATGAAGAAGGTATCCTGCTGGCGCAGGAGAATCGCTACGAGGAGGCAATAGGTAAATTCCAGGCTGCATCCGCACTTGCACCTCTTGATGCCACAGCTTACGCCAATCTGGCACGCACTTATCTGTTGTTGCGTAAGCCGGAAGAGGCGCTGGTGCCGGCACAAAAAGCTGTGGAGTTCAGCAAATCTCTGGCATGTAAACTGCTTTTGGTGCAGACTTATTTCTGGCTGCGCGAGGAGCGGAAGGCGCAAGCGATCATTGAGCCTCTGCTCACGGAAAATGCGGAAAACCCGACTCTATTCATGGCTCTCGGCGATATCGCGCTCTCTGCCAGAGACTTTGCTACTGCCATTCTGCGCTATCAGGAAGTGATTCGTCTCACGCCCAATAGCGACCGTGCCTATGTGCAGATCGGACGCGCCTATTTGTGGCAGGAGATGGAAAAAATGCAAAAACAGCAGGAAATGCCGCTCCCTAACCTCGAACATCCACGTGCCATGATGGCACGCATGGGAAACCTCATGGCAAGCGGCGGTATGTCTCTGGATCGGGCGGGGGCCGCTTTCCGCAAAGCGGTCTATATCAACCCTGAAAATGTCGAAGGTTATATTCTGCTCGGCATTCTTGCCTTTCAGCGCACCGACTATGAAGAGGCCGCGCTGGAATGGGAGGAAGCTCTGCGTTTTGAGCCGAAGAGTGTATTTTTGCATATGGCGCTAGGGCTCAATGCCCAGCACAAGAAGGATTATATTACGGCTGAGAGCTATTTCGTCAAAGCCGGCGAACTCGCACCGCAGCAAAACGAACCGCAGCTACTACGTATCTTTTTGCGTCTCACGCAAAAACAGTATGCCGAGGCGGTGAACCTGTTGCTGGAGTCGTCTTCTCGCTTTGCCACTATCGAGCAGGAAATGCTTGCCGCCCTCTCTTATGAAAAAGATTCGCATGTGCCGTGGTTACTCAGCCTGTTGGCACACCACAATTCCAAGATCGCCGAATTTAGCGCACGTGCCCTGTCACATGTAAGCGGACAAGCCTTTACGCGCGACGCACAAGTCTGGCAGAACTGGTGGCGCGAGGAACAAAAAAAGGGAAAAGAAGGCCCTAACGAGTGAAATGTTAGCAAAAAAAGCAAAGATTTTTTGAACCACGAATAGACACGAATAAACACGAATTATTTAGAGCGAATTGTGTTATGAAAATCATTAGTGTCAATTCGTGTTCATTAGTGGTTCTTTTACCTGTTTGGTTTCGGCTTGTCCGAGCTAGAATGATGCAGAAAGGGCTTTCTATGCCTCAAACAAAAGTAGCTTTCATTGCCTGTCCCAAATGCCAACGTCAAGTATCCAGGGCGGCACGAAGTTGCCCGCAATGTGGCCATCCCATTGGCATAATCAATTGGATTCTCGACAACAAGGTTTTACTCTTGGTGACCAGTTTGCTAGGAGCGAACGGGCTGTGGTTCATAAACTTTTTCAAGGAAGAAAGCAGCGCGCTCACTAACAAAGGCGAGGTAAGCCAAAGCAAACCGGATGAGAGAGACAAACCGAAAGAGAACAAAGAGAAACCGAAACATACCGTCGCCTGTAGTATCTGCAAAAACACAGGCGTGTGCCCGTTATGCCACGGCAAACCACGTACGTCTTGCGCTGCCTGCGCCCAGAGTGGTCATCCCGGTTATCAAGCGTGCGACAAATGTGAAGGCAACAAACATCTGACGTGCCCTGCCTGCAAGGGACGGGGTATACGCACGGGCGAAAGCAAGCCATGCGATAAATGCCGTGGTAAAGGCAAACTACCGTGCCAGAAGTGCGACAGCAAGGGCGAATACCAGTGCAGCAAGTGTTATGGCAGAGGTTATATCAACTGCAACCAGTGCGGCGGCACAGGTAAATGTATCGCCTGCAGTAAATGACACGACACGACTATAAGGAGTACACCTGCCATGTCGGTAATCTTGATTGTGGATGACGAACGGGCAGCCCGCTTTGGCATGAAAAAAGCTCTGGCACATCCGGAATACATTTTGTATGAAGCCGAAGATGGCGAAAAAGCGTGGGCGATGATACAGGAAATCAAACCGGACCTGGTATTTCTCGATTTGAACATGCCAGGTCTTAAAGGCATGGAGCTGCTCCGTCGCCTTCACCAGGAACTGAAGAATCCTCCGCTTATCATAGTGGTGACGGCATACGGCTCCGAAAAAATAGCGGTAGAGGCAATAAAAAAAGGGGCCTATGACTACCTCGCCAAACCGTACGAGGTGGATGAACTGCGCATCGTCACCCAGCACGCCATTGACCAGTTGTCGCTCAAGCGAGAAAATCAAAGATTGCGTGAAGAAATAAGGCTACGCGAAGGCTTTGGTGAAATGATCGGCGAATCCAAGGCCATGCAGCACGTCTACGACATCATTGACAAAGTGGCTCCCACCGATGTCACCGTACTCCTCGAAGGTGAAAATGGTACGGGCAAAGAACTGGTAGCACGCGAGATACACCGTCGCAGCCAGCGCGTCAAAGAGCCGCTTATCGCCATGAACTGTGCCGCGCTGCCGGAGAATCTGGTGGAAAGCGAATTATTCGGCCACGAAAAAGGCGCTTTCACTGGTGCCGGGGAACAGCGCAAAGGTAAATTGGAGGAAGCGCACGGTGGGACGTTGTTTCTCGACGAAATCGGCGACATGACACCGGACACCCAAGCCAAAATTTTGCGGGTCTTGCAAGACCGCACATTTGAACGACTCGGTGGCAACAAAAGTATCCATGTAGATGTAAGATTTATCGCCGCCACCAACAAAGATTTGCAGGAAGAAATCGAAAAGGGCAATTTCCGCGAAGATTTGTATTATCGCATCAAAGTAGTGGATATTCATTTACCGCCACTGCGAGAGAGGTTAAGCGATATTCCGATACTGCTGCACCATTTCATCAAACTGTTTGCCGGCAAATACCACAAAAATATTGACAGCATCAGTGCCGAAGCCAGCGACAAAATGCTCGCCTATCATTGGCCCGGCAATGTTCGCCAATTGAAAAACGTCATCGAAAAAGGTATCGTCTTGTCAACAGGCACAACGCTTAACCTGAGCGATCTGCCTGCCGAAATCTTGCAGTTCACCACCGAGGCCAGGCCCTTGCCCCAGCTTACCGATATGTTGGTGCAGGCAGACAACTCCTCGTTCAAAGATGCCAAACGCACCTATGTTCGCGAATTCGAGCGGCAATTTATCACCGAAAAGTTGAAAGCCTACCAGGGCAATATCTCGCAGACGGCGCAGGCGCTCGATATGCCACGCCAAAGTTTACAACAGAAGCTCAAAGAATTGGGCATCAGCGCCCGCGAGGTTGGATTGGAAGAAGAGTAAGCTCTAATTTGACAATGTTAGATTAGACATTATTGGAAATAAAAGAAAGACAGATTTTTTGCCCGCCCTCCGGGCGTATCTAACACTTCGGGGGGATAGAAAAATTATGAGTAGAGTATAACCTCTCCCCTGGCGGGCTGGCAAGGGGATGTTTTTTTATTAACCGATTGCAATACAAAATGATAACTCACCTCTCCCCTGGCGGGCTG
>JAGVGO010000286.1 GCA_020057085.1 Planctomycetota bacterium
CCTCCCCTGGGAGCCCTGCAAAATTAACATTCCAAACCAACTGCCCAGGGGAGGGCGGGCAAAAGACATTGCTCCCCCCCTAATTACTGGATACGCCCGTGAGCGGCTACTTTCCCTCTTCTTCCTCAGGGAAGAGCGGCAACTCTTCGCTCTGCACATAGCGGGTGGCACTGTCAACTGTTTCCAAATTTTCTATGTCGCCGCCGCTGGAAGCGCCCAGTTCCTTGAATTTTCTCGCCATGACCAGCACTCTGCTCTCGAAGCAGCCGATCGCTTTATTGTAGGCATCCACAGACCGCTCCAGCCCTCTGCGCATCTCGGCAAAATGGCTGGCCATGGTGCGCAGACGGTCGTACAACCCTTTGCCCAACTCACTGATGACGCGTGCGTTGTGCGCCAGTCGTTCCTGCCGCCAGCCATAAGCTACGGCACGCAGCAAAGCGATGAGGGTGGTGGGCGTGGCGAGGATCACCTGTTGCGCGACACCCGCCTCGATGAGCGAGGGGTCTTGTTCGAGAGCGGCGCTGAAGAATGATTCACCCGGCAGGAACAGCACGGCAAATTCAGGAGCCGGCTGGAACTGTTCCCAATACGATTTGCTGCTCAATTTGGCCAGGTGGCTGCGAATTTGCCGCGCATGCTCTTTGAGATGCACCTTGCGCTTCTCTTCATCCGTTGCATCGAGCGATTCGAGATAGGCTTGCAGTGGCGTTTTGGCGTCAACCACAATGTTCTTGTGGTTGGGCAATTTGACGATCATGTCGGGACGCAGGTGTCCTTCTTCGGTAGCCACCGACTCCTGCTGCACGAAGTCACAATATTCGACCATACCGGCGATTTCCACCACCCGCTTGAGTTGTATCTCCCCCCAGCGCCCACGCACCGTAGGTGTACGCAGTGCCTGCACCAGATGCGCCGTTTCGCTCTGTAACTGCGTCTGGCTGGTGACCAGTGTTTTGATCTGCTCGGTGAGGCTTGTGTAGGCGCTTACCCTGGCCTGTTCCAGTTCCTGCAGGCGACGGTTGACTTCGTTGAGCGATTCGGCGATCGGTCGCACCATGTCGCCGGCGGCACGTTGCCTGGCTTCCATGTCGGCTCTGGCGTTTTCCTGTAAACGCTGTAACGCCATCTTGTCACGGGCGATCAGCCACACCAGAAGCCCGCCCATAGCAAAACCGAGGAACCACACCGCCGGAAAAAGCCATTCTTGCATGTCATGCCTCTTTTGCGGCTTGCGCGGCCAAACGTTTTTTTTCCAACCAACGTGCTACCGCCGCTTCCAGTGTCTCTAAATCATGGGCAATACTCGGCTGTAAGGGAGCGTCCGCAACGTGGCCAAAACGCAGCGTACAGAAGTGGCCAGTAAGGCTCTGAAGTGGCGCGCCGACCTCGGGACACACCCATGCCGCACGCCGCGCAAACTCGTAAGGGGTTTCGCAAGAAGATCGCTCAATGCCTACTTGGCGTAGACTTTCCAGCATTGTCTGATAAAAAGCCAGGCTTGCCGCTGCCGCTGTGCCGCTTCTTTTTTGTGGCGAAGGTAAGCGCAGATATTTGCCCGCCACACGGGCGAGTGAGGTGTACCCGCGTCGCCAGCGTAGAAGCCGGCGCGCCAGGAAGAGTAGCACGAGCGGCGGCAGCCAATAGATGGCGTAGCGCCAGGCCGCTTTCGCCGTCTCTCTGATCCAGGCGTATATCTCGCTCTGCTGAAAACGAGAAAAACCGATGACATTCTTGAACCACCACGAGCGCAGGTCGTAGTACAGACGCTTAAGCCAGGCCGTTCCCTTGAGATAATCTTCTTGTGCGGGCGTCGGGTCGAAGTGCAGCCAACCGCGGCCGGCCACATGTACTTCCACCCAGGCGTGTGCATCTTCGTTGCCGATGACAAACTGGCGGCGGTCACTGTCGTAGTTTTTGCCGAAGAAACCGCACACGAGACGCGTCGGGATATGGTTTAGCCGGAGCAGCACGGCCATAGCTGTGGCAAAATGCACACAATAACCTTGCCTGGCCTCGAATAGAAAGTAGTCTACCCATTCATTGTCGCCTGGATTCGTATCGAGGTTGTAGGGATACTGTGCCTTCAGGTAGTCCTCTACCGTTTTAGCTGTCTCTTCCGGCGAGCTGCCTGCCAGTTTTTGTGCCAGTTCGCACACGCGCGGAGAGAGCTCGGGGAGGGTCAGGTACTGCGCTCTCTCTTGCGTCGCCAGATACGGTTCTCCTCTCGTTTGCGCCGCCACATCCCTGGTCCACAAGATGTATTCGACACCACGGCGCAAGGGAATGACGCTTTCGATGTTACCCGCCGTATCGCTACGCAGACCACTATTTGTGATGCGCCACGATTCAGATTCAAATTGCAGCCTGTCTGGTGCGCCGCGCAAGATCACTGGCGTGCCCTGATAATCCTGGATGGTGTACGCTTCCTGCGCTATTTTTCCTTTTCTCGCCGGCTCGCCGAAGACAAAGCGCCGCTTTCCCTCCTGCACAACAGGCATTAAGATGCCGCTCGCAAAATGCGACCCCCATTTGTTGCCTGTGTAATGGTCGCAGACGGCCGCACGAAAATAAGGATAGCGCAGAGAGGTCTTGACCGTGAAGTAGATGTGGTTTTGCAACATCATGCGACTGACGCTCTGACTCTCCACCTCTTTGGCAAACTGGACCTCCTCTTTGCCGGAGGCGCTACGCGACAAGTTGATTTCCCAGGCAGTACGCGGCAGCAGCACAAAGCCGAGTACAATGAACACAAGACAGCCCAGATAGGCGCACAATTTACCACCGGCGCGCCCGAGATGTGCCGGCTGGTATGCCGCAAGGTCGCTCAAGAGCAGAGGTGTACTCTTGTGAGGCAAACGATAGAGGAACAGATAGAAGAGGAGGCAGGAATATAACCACGTCGTCACGACAAAGAAAAACAGATAGAGAAGCTCGGCAGTGAGGAAGGTGGAGATCACCATGAGGCCAAGCAAAGGCATCAGATTTACATAGGAAGCCTGGGTAAGCGAATCCTGGTAGAAAAAAATGACGCAAAAGCCCACCAGCATGTAGCCGGCGGCGAGCAACAAGTCGCCGCGTGAAAAAGCGTAGCAGAGTATCAAGATAACGATGAGCAAGATGCCAAGCAAACGCTCGTGCCGCCGTCCGAAGTACTGTGGCATGCGCCAGTAACCGTAAGTAATCAAGATCGCCAGCAGTGGGAACAGCCACACATGTTGGATGGCGATGCAGAAAAACAGTACTGTGATGAAGATGGAGAAGAAATAGAAGCGCAAGTAGCGGGTGAAAATCTGTTGCGCTGAAATCATAAGTAATCCTTTCCATCTCTCTATCGGTTTTTGACAATTGTAACAGTTCAAACTTGTGTTAATCAAGAAAAAAATTTCATGCAAAAAAACTCTTGACATTAGGACAAATTATGCTAAGATAATTCTATCAATAGGGTACAATTAACTTAGCTTTGTTAAGCCCTAAGCAATCGCTAGGGCGATTAGCTCAGTTGGCTAGAGCGCCTGCCTTACAAGCAGGAAGTCGGTGGTTCAAGTCCGCCATCGCCCACAAAGGACACCATGTGAAATGGGGACAAATGGGGACGTAGTTCAATTGGTCAGAGCACCGGACTGTCGATCCGGGGGTTGCGGGTTCGAGTCCCGTCGTCCCCGCCATTTCAACGCGAAAAAAGTCCCTACTGGCAAAACATTAGGGCAGGTAGCTCAGTTGGTAGAGCAACAGACTGAAAATCTGTGGGTCGATGGTTCAACTCCGTCCCTGCCCATTTAAATTTCGAGATGTCCGTCAAGAGTTTTCTCGTGACAGCTTTTGACAAAACCGACAAGCGGTGTGGTGCTGCTTCGTCGGTTTTTTTTTTGGGGGGAGTGAGCAAAGGAAAAAAGTAACTGCCCATGCGTACACGCCACCTCTATATTGGCTGGATGCTGCTCTTGATGAACTGATCTTTTTCAAACTCTGCAATTTCCTGCTCGCTGACGACGCGGTTTCGTCCTCGTTGTTTGGCAATGTAAAGAGCCTTGTCAGAGCGTTGAATAAAGACCGGCAGAGAATCAGCGTGATGTAGGAGGCTGACCCCCATGCTCAAAGTCATAAAAATCGGCTCGCTCGGGGTGAGTAGAAACGGATGCCTGACGATCTTGGCATGAATCTCGCTGGCACGTTCCATGGCCCTGGCGTAAGTGTAGGGCAACAGCAACATGAATTCTTCGCCGCCATATCTGCCGACCAATTCGTTCGGGCGCGCGAATTTTTTGAGTGCAGCGCCAAACTGCTGCAATACGCGATCGCCTGCCTGATGCGAGTATTTGTCGTTGATGCTCTTGAAATGATCCAAATCAATCATGGCAAAACACAACGACGAGTTGTGCTTTATGGCATGGCGCATATCTTCCTGTAACCGCTGAAAGAAATAACCGCGTACCAAAAGATTAGTGAGCGGATCGACTGTCGCTTTTTCATAAAGATAGGCATTGGTAAGAGCTGTGCCGATTTGGTTGGCCAACAGCGATAACAGGTTGCGCTCCAGGGTGGTAAAACGTCCGCCATCACTCTTGTCTGTCACACAAATTACGCCGATAGCCTCTTCTTTCAGGTTGTGTGGATGGGTGATGCGAATGGGCGCGAGAATACACGACTGTGACAGATAATGGCCGGTAGCGGCTCGCTGCTGCCCAAAATTTGGTGGCAAGCGATCAAAACTGGTGATGATGATTGGCTCGTTCTTCTCAAATACCTGGCCGGCAATGGTACCTTCAACAGGGATTTGCGTCGTATCCCACTCCTCATGTGGGATACCGATGGCAGCGGCAATTTTAAAATAACACTTATGGGCATCCACCAAAAGAATAGATACGCGCGTGCTGCCAAACAAAGTTTTGGCAGCCTGGATACCCTCGCGGATGATTTTGCGTTGTTCCAGATGGCGAGCGAGTGACCGGGACACACGTCCGAGAGTCAACAGATGTTTGCGATAACGCAAAGGTTGATGGTGGGTATGGATATTTTCTATCGCCATCGCCGTAAGCAAACCAACCTTACGCAACTGAGCAAGATCGTTCCTGGTAAACCTCACGCCGGAAAACGATTCGAGTTGGATAAGCCCCAGCAACTTGCCTTTGCAATTGAGCGGCACACCGATGCATGCCAAATTGGTTGACGTATGCAGATTTTGCGGTGATGGATTGTGCAACAGGGAGGAACGACGAGACAGCACTTTGCGCGTAAGACCGCGGCTGTACAGCAAATCTTCCTCGCTGGCTTTTTCCGTTGCCTTTCTTTCAAAGCTGGCTTTGTTTTCATATTTATTGTCCGACTTACAAAGCAAAACAAATCCACGGTCAACCGGCAGGTAACGGCAAATGATCGACAACACGCATTGCAGCAGCATATCTACCTTGTGGATTTCGCTGATAGCACTACTCACATGCATCAACGTAGAGAGGCGGCCACCGGTTTTGCTGCCACTACTTTCTTCCAACACTTTAGCATAATCGTGGGGATTGATGCAACTTAAAATTTCTGTGCTATCTGCCAGATCGGCTTTTACCTTTTCCCCTTCGGCGCTTGTCTCCTGCTGCCATTCGCTCATTTTATTGAGAAAAAGAAAGGTAGTAGTGCCAATAGAGATAGTATCTCCATGTACCAGATAACAGCCTTCCACCGCCTCATTGTTGAGACGTACATTACTGTCTTTATTCGGATTGGCCAACCAGTATCCTTCGCCCTGTTTTTTCAAAAACACCTGGCGCGTATGGATACGCTGGTCGCGCAGCACGATTGTGTTTTCAGGCAACGTGCCGATCGTGTTAAAAGGCACCAACGGATAGATTTTACCCGATTCCAGACCTTCAAGCACCATCAGATACGACATATTCACACCGTCAAAAAACAGCGAGCAACCCACACTGTTGTCGTGTAGATTGCTCGAATGTTACTCGTTTTATCATCTATGCAGGAAGCAGAGGCCCAAGCCGCCTGGCCGGCGTTTATCTTTTGTGCTTCACCCCCTTGTGTGTCATATTCAACATTTTCAAATGGCGTCTCTTCCGCTTCAAATATTCCCGACGTCTTTGCTGCGAAGGCTTTTCGTAATATTGTTTACGCTTGATCTCTTTGATCAGGCCTTCTTTTTCGCACATTTTTTTGAACCGTCTCAAGACTTTATCAATGTTATCGTTTTTATCTATATTGATTTTGATACTCATATTCCGTTGACTTAACCTTAACCCTATAAAAAGCTATAAACAAAAAAAATGCAACGTAAAATTATCCGAACAATGAAAAGCCCTTAGGCAAAATCTATTTTCACCAAAATTGATGCGTGTGTAAAAAACCAAAGTTGGCCTGCCGCGAATGCGGTAAAGTAATAAAGCCTGGTCACTTTAGTGCCAGGAAATAAGCATTGCAGAAGATAGTGGCCATTTATGGCCGTGTAATC
>JAGVGO010000078.1 GCA_020057085.1 Planctomycetota bacterium
GAGATTTTAACATGCCTGCCTATTTCATGCCATAAATATTTAATGCGTAATTTTTGTTACTTATTTACCAAATACTTATATCAATTTATGCACGACTGTATAAGAAGTGCGTTATAGCAAATTTTTATCTGTTTTTTCCTTTTTTGTCGCTTCTGATAGTTGGTTTGCTGGTGCTGACATCGAAAAGGCTCTTCGGAAGTAACTCTTTCTTCTCTTTTACATACACGACATAGGAACCGAACGAATCTACCACCATATCGAAATCGGCCGACACCACGATGGTGGTGGTGGGCTGTTCCAGGATGGCTGGACCTTCTACTGTCGCGCCAATGCCAAGCTTGCTGGCGTCGTATACTTTCACCTCACAGAAAATACCGCGCTCAGGCACAAGAGCCTTGCGCGTCCCCTTGAGCACGTGCCGCTCGTCGCCCTCGATTTTCTGCGCTCTGGAAAATACCGGTTTTACCGTCTCGCCGATGGCCTGGAGCCGTATGTTGACAAGCTCCACCGGTGTTTTCTCGTCTTTTAATGAATAGCCAAAAAGCCGGTTGTGTTCCTCGTGGAACAGCGCCATCACTGCCTCTGCGTTTAGCTTGCCCTCGACCGGGCGGCCAGGAACCTCTATGCGGAAACTCTTGGCGCGAGCCATTTGCACCTCGCCAATGCCAAGGTCTAAAGGCGAGACGGCGATACTCACTTCATGGTACTGTTTTACATAGCGCAAGTCCACCCTGATTTCAAAAAAACTTTTTTCGGGCGCTATGCCTTCGCCGGCGAGTGTCTTTTGCCCTGCCGCTATCATCTCGCGGACGATGTTGCGTAACTCCGGTGGGGCGATTTTGTCCCAGCGGGACACACAGCTTCTTACAAAATCATGCCGCAAATCGCTCAACAGCATCCCTGAAGCGCAAAATGCCGAAGATTCGCGCGGCACGATAAAAAATGGCATTTCCAGCTCTCTGGCGATCATGGCAGCATGCAGCGGGCCAGCGCCGCCGGCCACGACCATCGGGAATTCGCGCGGGTCGTAACCGCGTTTGATCGTCGCCTCGCGCACGGCCAAAGCCATGTTGGTATTGATGACACGGTACATGCCCGCGGCTGCCTCTTCCACGCTCATGCCTAAAGGTTTGGCAATGCGCTCGGCAATAGCCCGATAGGCAGCCTCTTTGTCCAATGTGAGCAAACCGCCGGCAAAACAGTGCGGGTCGAGATAACCCAAAATGAGGTCGGCATCGGTGCAGGCCGGTTCGCTTCCCCCTTTTGCATAACACACCGGCCCCGGGTCAGCCGCCGCACTCCTGGGACCCATGCGTAACAGCCCGCCCTCGTCTATCCAGCCGATGGAACCGCCGCCAGCGCCAATGGAGATGATGCCGATCATGGGCAGACTGAGCGCGTAGCGGTCCAGTTCTCCTTCGGTCATGGTGATGGGCTGCAGGTTCTTTATCAGAGCGACATCGAACGAGGTGCCGCCCATGTCAATGGTGATGAAATCCTTGAGATCCAGGGGCGCGGCATAGAGCAAGCCGGCAGTAGGGCCGGCGGCAGGGCCGCTCAACAGCGTGGTGGCCGCTTTCTCCTTTGCCACCTGGGGTGTCACTACACCGCCATTCGATTGCATGATGAGCAGCGTGCCCAAGAACCCTTTTTCCTTGAGCTTTCTTACCAGATTGACCATGTAGTGGTCGAGGATCGGCCCCACATAGGCATTGAGCACCGTGGTGCTGATACGATTGTAAAAACGGATGGCCGGCAGCACTTCGCTCGAGACCGAATGATAAAGGTGGGGCAGTTTGGCCTGGAGTATCGCTTTGGCCTTGCTCTCATGCTCCGGATTGACAAAGGAATTCATAAAACAGATCGCCGTCGCCCCGATATTTTCCTGGCTGAAAAAATCACACGCTGCCGCTACCTGATCGCTGTCGAGCGGCTTCAATTCCTGGCCTTCCGGCCCTATGCGTTCGGCGATCCCAAGCCGTAAATACCTGGGCACCAGAGGCGGCACGTTGGTCAGGTGGTTGTTGTACCGTTCTTCTCTGATGCCACGACGCATTTCGAGCGCATCCCGCACTCCTTCGGTGGTAAGCAGCCCTACCTTGGCACCGTTGCCGGTAAGCACCGCATTGGTGGCTACTGTGGTGCCATGCACAATGCGTTCGATTTTGGGCACAAATTCTTCAAGAGACATACTGTAAGAACTGGCGATGGCCTCTAATCCATTGATAAAGCCAATGGAAGGGTCGCGCGGTGTGGTGAACACCTTGAAGACCCTGCTCTTGTTCCCATCCATCACCAGAAAGTCAGTAAAAGTCCCGCCTACGTCAACGCCGATAAAGATTCCCATGATGTTCTCCGCTATATTGTAAAATCCCATGTATTTTTCCATAGACTGGAGCAACATGGCTATTTCAGAGGCAAATACACTATTTGCCCTTCCCATTCCCCTTCTAAACTACATTCGGCCAGCAGCAGAATCTCTTCAATGGCCTGGCCAATGGAAATATCCGGGACAACTTCAAATACTCCTGGCATGGGTTGACCTTGCTGAACCCGTTCATAGGCATAAGAAGGGATGGTCTTTACATCATGAGTCAGTAGCACTCGTCCTTCTTGTGCTGTCCATTCGAGAACGGTTGGGTCATCTGTGCCGATAAATCCAATCTCCTGAAGTCGCACAATATCCAATTCCGGCCTACGCCGCAGCAAGCCCCTGACAATGTCGTTATGAAAATTTTCGTCCGCAGCGAAACGCAGCATAAGGATTTTTCTAACCTTTCCGCCGTGTCAGTAGTCGCTCGCGTATCCCAGATGAAGCAAAGCGAGACTCTACTCGCTTACGGATTTCATCGGCTTGCTCATGTTGTTGACATAAATACTCTTCTACTTCCAAACGATGCCTCAGATAGTAGCCAATTATGGAATACACATCAGCTAACTGTAGAGAGGGATAATGATGGACAATTTCTTCAGCGCTCGCGCCTTTCTCAAAGTCAGCTATAATAGTATCCAAGGTGACACGGCTGCCACGAACACGCATAACGCCGTGTGCATCCATGTCCAATGGAACTGTCTCGGTTGCAATCACTAAAGGCATGATTTCTCCTTATCTATGCACAAACACCACTTTTTTCACCACCCACCTGCTGAAGAATCATATTACCGCTTCCTTACGCAAATTTTCTATCTCCTGGCTGCTGAGTCCCAGGTAACGTTGCAACACTGCTTCGGTTTGTTCGCCCAAGAGGGAGGCAGGAGCATCTTTGGCCTCTTCGCCCTGTTCCAATTTTATTGGATTGCCGACAGATTTCACTTTGCCGTAACTGGGATGTTCGGTCTCGATTACCATATTTTGCTGAGTGACATAAGGATCGTTCAAGATTTTGTCGAGCGTGTTGATCGGCGCCGAAGGCACCTCTGCCTGCCGCAGGGCGTCAATCCACTCCTGACCGCTCTTTTGCAGAAACCTGGCTTCCAGGACAGGAATGAGCGCTTCACGGTTTTGGGCCCGGTTGCTGTTGGAATCGAAGCGTGGGTCGCGGATAAGCTCAGTGAGTCCTAAAACCTGGCACAGTCGCTCCCAGTATTTTTCGACAAAGACTGCCACCACGAGATAAATGTCCCTGGTTTTGAAAGCCTGGTAGGGCACCACGCTCTGGTGGGCAGAACCTATGGGCTGCGGCAGGGCGCCGGTGCAAAAATAGTACTGAGCGACATAAGTGAGGAGCGACAACTGGCAGTCAACGAGGCTTATGCTGATGCGTGTGCCGATGCCGGTTTTTTCCCGCGCATAGAGGGCGCCACTGATGGCAAAGGCCGCCATCATACCGCCCGCCAAGTCGCCCATAGGCAACCCCATTCTCACCGGCGGCCGCCCAGGTTCGCCGGTAAAGCTCATGGTGCCTGACATCGCCTGGATACTCAGATCGAAGGCCGGCAGGTCGCGATACGGGCTGTTCTCGCCAAAGGCCGTGATCGAGCAGGCGATGATCGCGGGATTGTGCTTCTTCTGCTCCTCATAGCCAATGCCTAGATTTTCCAGCGTCCCAGGCTTGAAGTTGTCGTACACCACGTCCGCTTTTTCAACCAGCCGCAAGAAAAGTTCCCGGCCTTTGGCGTTTTTCAGATTGAGCGTGACGCTCATCTTGTTTCTGTTGACGCTGATGAAATAAGCGCTCTGACCATGCACGAATGGCGGGCCGATGAGTCTCGTGCGGTCGCCTACCGCCGGTTCTTCGATCTTGATGATTTCCGCGCCCAAATCGCCGAGTAAAAGCGAACCATAAGGGCCGGCCAGCATGTGCGTCAAATCTATAATTTTCGTGCCATTCAGTAGTTTGAGCATTACAGCCTCACCTCTTGCGAGTTCCACGCTGCAAGACACTGTGCGACTATTGCCAATATTTCGTTTTTTTTGCATATTTTGCTTTCTTTAAGGATGTGACACCAGAGTTGCAAAATCACTGGCGGCTTGTCAAAATTTCGTAGACACATATCGTTTTCCCTGCTATACCGCGCTTCTCGCTTAGATTGCGCACAGATTTTTATAGGACAGTCAGTTGCCCGACTGCCCCCTCACAGACCCCGGCGTGCAGAATTACCGCACCGGGTTCTTCAAAATTACTCGCTTACGCACAAAATCAGAC
>JAGVGO010000236.1 GCA_020057085.1 Planctomycetota bacterium
AGGCTTGACTGTGTTGCGGTTTTGGGACACAGAGGTTTACGATGATTTGCAGGCTGTACTAGAGGCCATCGAAGATAGCTGCCAAGCAGGTAAGAAAGCCCCCTCACCCGCCAGCCGCCTTCGGCTTCTGGCGACCTCTCCCGCCAGGGGAGAGGTAATAGGCTTGTACTCTTGTACTTATTTCAAAAAAGTTACTATGCCCCCTAATTATTGGATACGCCCCACATCAACTTATGGATACGACTTTCGCCTCAACCGCCAGTGAGTTTACGCCAGAAGGCTGGCAAAGGGAAACCGACAAGCTGCTCGCCAAGCTCATCGTCTCGCGTGAGTTGGCTACCGTCGAGCAGCTGCAGGAATGCTTGCGCGAAATGAAACAGACACAGGAAAGTGACCCGACGCTTACCCTCGGTCAGATGCTGGTGAAAAAACGCCTGCTCGATCCACGCAAGTTTTCTGAAGTGTATCGCTCGCAGCGTGAGTTGCTCTTTTCTTGCCGGCAGTGCCGGAAAACATATACGTTGCCGGAGCTGAACGCGCGCAAGAGTTTCTCTTGTGAGGCCTGCCAAAACAAGCTGGATGAACCGGAAACATTGCAGCAAATCGTCCTCGACCGTCTGCTCATTGGCAGCGGCCTTAACGCGGCAGAACTCGGCAATTATGTGGTGCTGCATGAGATCGCGCGCGGCGGCATGGGTATCGTTTACAAGGCCAGGCACAAAGAGCTCGGCCGTATAGTGGCGCTCAAGGTCCTACGTGACATAGATGCCGCCGACGCCGACGCCCTGGCGCGGTTCAAGCGCGAAATCAGCGTCTCGGGCAAACTACAGCATCCCCACATCGTCAACGTACTCGATGCCGGCCAGGCTGGCAGCACCGTCTATTTCACCATGCAGTACATCGAGGGCGTGCCGCTCGATAAAAAAATCAAACAGGCTGTCTACAAAAGCAAGGAAGCGGCCCAGCTCATGGAAAAGGTGGCGCGCGCCGTACATTATGCCCACCGCCAGGAAGTGATCCACCGCGACATTAAGCCTGCCAACATTCTTCTCGATGCACAGGGTGAGCCGCATATCATTGATTTCGGCCTGGCCAAAGACCTGTCACACAATACCCGCCTTACGCATACCGGCGCTGCCATGGGAACTCCGTATTACATGGCACCGGAACAAATCGAAGGCAAGGCTTGCGGGCCGGCGGTGGACATCTATGCCCTGGGCGTGGTGCTCTACGAGATGCTCACCCAGAGCCAGCCGTTTTCCGCATCCTCGCAGGCGGAACTTTATTGCAAAATTCTGACCCAGCCGCCCACGCCGCCGCGTGAACTCAATGCACAAATTCCGGCCGAACTGGAGGCAATTATCCTCAAAGCCATGATGAAGCTGCCGGCAGAGAGATACTTGAGCGCCAAAGCTCTGGCCGACGATTTGCAGAAATTCCGTCAGGGCAAAGGAGTTTCGGCACGACCACTATCGGCATGGCGGCGAGGACTACGTCAATGGCGCAAGAAGTTGCCATGGGCAGTGGCAATCTCTTGCCTGCTGTTCTTGGCTCTGACCGCTTTTACCATGAGGCTCTTGGCTCCAGTCAAACCAAGTACCGAAGCTATCCTGCAACAAGAGATCGAACGTCGCGTGCAGGAAGTGGCTGGTTTGTGGCGACAAAAACAAACGACAGCGGCGCGGCAGAAAACACAGCAGATTTTGGCCGCTTATCCTGATGTCGCGCTGACCTTGTCGCTTCATGCTATGGCGGCGCGGGCAGATGAAGAAAGCGGTGACAGCGAATCGGCAGTAACCAATTGGCAGCGTTTATATGTGGAAACCGGCCAGCGTGAGGAACAAAGAACGGCAGTGGCAGGACTCCTGCGCTGTACGCTCCAACGCAGCGAGTTCGTGCGCGCTGCGCATATTGTGGCCATCGCTTTACGGTTGTCGCCACAGCCCGATGCCGAACTGAGTGCGTTAGCCGCTCGCGCTTATTTCCATGGCGGCGAATGGGAGAAGGCGCAGACGATGTTCGTCCGCCTCGATACGCTGCGCAGCAAACAAGAAGCCGATCTGAGCGAGCAGTACTGCCGCCGCTGGCTAAAATCGCTCTTGCCGGTGCGATCTTATGCGGTTTCGGGAAACGTGTTGCGGGTACTGCCACTTGGCATGAACGGTACATGGCGCGTGCTCATGGTAGAGCCGGAGCAGATTCATCTCTATGGGATGATGCAAGGAAACCTGCGACAGTTATCCACGCTGTCCGCTCCAGCCGGCTTTCAGTTCGGCCCGGCGCTTGCCGCGGGCAACGTGACAGGCAACCGTGAACCGGACCTGGTAGCCGGCATATATCATCCACAAAAGAAAGAACATGCACTGGCGGTCTTCGTGCAAAATGAGTCGCATTTTGCGTTGAGCTTCAGGTTTGAACTGGAAACTGGTGCCAACGATTTGTGGGCAGGCCAGTTGGGACGCGGACCATGCGCTATCATTGTCGCCGCGGGACTTCCACGACGCGGTACCTCTGTATTTTTACGTGCAAGCGACCGCTGGGTGCGGCGCGACCTGGATTCCAAGCTGCGGGAGAGCTGTACCGATCCGCTCTGTATTGACGTAGGCGATCTCAATGCAGACGGCGTGGTGGAAATAATCATTGGCACAAGCTGTTGGACTTTCTACGATGTGCGTGTGTATGCCTGTAGCAACGATTTTACCTCGTTTGCCTTGCGCGCTAACAAGAGGCTTGGCGTCGTCAGCGACTGCAAGATTGGCGATATGGACGGTGATGGCCGTCCGGAAATTTTGGTCGGCAAAAGTTATACCCACAACAGCGCCCTGTTTGGCAATGCTTCCCCATATGGCGAAACGGACGGTCTTTACGTTTTCCGCTATCGTCCGGGGGCACTGGATGAAGTGTGGCGGCAGACCTATCCGGCAAGCGGCAATCCGCAGCGTGGTTTTTCTATCCTTGGCGCTGCCAAAATGAAGGGCGGTACGCGTGCGGCAGTGGTGCTGATGAATACCGTGAGTCTGTCCAAGCGAGCGACTGGTGAGAGCAGGAGCAGCGCCCAGGAAATCTGGCTCGTTGACTCTCAGGATGGACAGTATCGAGCGCTACCCTTTACCAGTACCGAGCCGCTTCTCGGCTGCGGGCTGGGCGATGTCGATGGCGACGGTTGCCATGAACTTCTGTTGTTGAAACAAGGACAACTTTTCGTTTGCGGGCTGAGTGAGTCAACTACCCCGCTTAAGGCGTCCGGTGAAAAATAAAATACCCATTTTAGAGGTTACATTGACATGGAATATTTTTCCACGCATCTGCAAACGATGCTGCTTGTATTCACACTCGCTCTCGTGTTTGAGATTATAGATGCCTCACTAGGTCAGGGGTATGGCACATTGGGCAGTCCAGTTTTTATTTTGCTCGGTTTTGACAGCAAGGTCGTGGTGCCGGCCATTCTCATTTCACAAGCCATCGGCGGCCTTGCTGGCGCATTTTTTCACCACAAATTGAAAAACGCCGACTTCGGACACTGGCAAAGCGAAGATATCAAGAAAGTTTACGTTATTGTGAGCTGTGGCATCGTCGGCGTGGTGGCCGCCAGTTTTCTCGGCATTAAAATTTCCAAACATGTACTCTCCCTCTACATCGGCTCGATGGTGCTCATCATCGGTATTCTCGCACTGTCGGGACTCACCTGGCAATTTAGTTGGAGAAAGCTCATACTGATCGGCGCGATCAGCGCTTTCAACAAAGGCCTCTCAGGCGGCGGCTATGGTCCCCTGGTCGCCGGCGGGCAGACCATCATCGGGGTCAACAGCAAGGCGGCCGTCGCTATTACCGATTTTGCGGAAGCCCCCATTTGCCTTGCCGGTTTTCTCACCTGGCTGTTGTTTGGCGGTGAATTGAACATGGTTTTGGTGCTGCCGATGTGCCTGGGCGCAGGTATTGCCCCAATGATCGGCGCCTGGATCACTTACAAGATACCGACGCACAAATTCCGCTCTCTACTCGGTAGCGTGCTGTTGGTGCTGGGACTGTTGTGTTTGGCAAAAGTTATCAATCCATAAAACAGGAGAGTTGCATGCAAATGGTAAAAAAAGTTGGGCGCATGCTGTGCATGTGTGTTATGATGAGTCTACCAGCGATGGCGCAAAACATCGCGAGCGATGGTGAAGAAGCGTTTGTCGAGCAACTGCTCTCACGTATGACTCTCGAAGAGAAGATCGGCCAGCTCACCCTCTACACGAGCGACTACGATGTCAGCGGGCCGTTTCTGCGTGCCGGTTATCTCGATGACATCAAGGCCGGACGCGTCGGCGCTATCTTCAATGCCTTTACCGCCGCTTTCACGCGCAAACTGCAGACCATGGCGGTCGAACAGACACGTCTCAAAGTTCCGCTTCTCTTTGGCTATGACGTGATCCATGGTTTTCGCACTATTTTTCCTATTCCGCTCGGCGAAGCGGCTAGCTGGGACCTCGCCGCCATCGAGAAATCGGCGCGTATCGCCGCCACCGAAGCCTCGGCCGCCGGACTCCACTGGACCTTTGCACCGATGGTTGACATCGCCCGTGACCCACGCTGGGGGCGCATTGCCGAAGGGGCGGGCGAAGACACGTACCTCGGTTCGCTCATTGCCCGCGCACGTGTGCAAGGATTCCAGGGGCAAGCTATCGGTCGTGACGACACCTTGCTCGCCTGTGCCAAACATTTTGCCGCCTATGGTGCTGCCGAAGCGGGCCGCGATTACAACAGCGTTGACATCTCGGAACGCACCCTGCGCGAAGTGTACCTGCCGCCGTTCCAGGCCGCCGTTGATGCCGGTGCCGCCACCATTATGACCTCGTTCAACGAAATCAGCGGCATTCCCAGCACCGGCAATCGGCATCTCCTTACCGACATTCTGCGTAACGAGTGGAAATTTCAAGGCTTTGTCGTCACCGACTACACCTCTATCAACGAGATGATCAACCATGGCTTCGCCGCCAACGAAGCCGAAGCAGGTGAACTGGCAATCAATAGCGGTGTTGACATGGATATGCAAGGTGCTATCTTCCAAAACGAATTGGCCAAGCTGGTGGCACAACAGCGTGTCTCAGTTGCCGCCATTGACGCGGCGGTGCGCCGTATCCTTCGGCTCAAATACAAACTTGGCCTCTTTGCCAACCCGTTTGCTTACTCTGACGAGACACGCGAGAAAACGCGCATCATGGCACCGGAACATCTCCAGGCAGCATTCGAGATGGCCAAAAAGGCGATCGTACTTCTCAAGAACGACGGCAATCTGCTGCCGCTTGCCAAAAACGGCGGCACCATCGCTCTCATCGGCCCGCTCGCCGACAATCGACACGAGCCGCTCGGCTCCTGGTGCGGAGCCGGTGACTGGCAGCACGTAATGACCATACGCCAGGGACTAGCCGCCAGGCTGTCGCCGGGCTGCAAGCTCCTCTATGCGAAAGGCTGTAACATCAACGACACGGCACGCGACGGCTTTGCCGAAGCAGTGCAATTGGCGCAGCAGGCGGATGTCATAGTCGCGGCCATGGGCGAAGAAGCGATCATGAGCGGCGAGGCTGCCAGCCGCGCCAACCTGAATCTGCCCGGTGTGCAAGAAGAGTTGCTGCGCGAGCTCAAGGCCAGCGGCAAGCCCGTTGTGCTCATTCTCATGAATGGCAGGCCGCTCACCATTCCGTGGGCGGCAGAGCACATACCGGCGATCGTCGAGTGCTGGTTTTTGGGGACGCAGAGCGGACACGCCATCGCCGAAGTGCTCTTGGGCGACTACAATCCGTCAGGCCGCCTGCCCGTGAGCTTTCCACGCACCATCGGTCAGATTCCCGTCTACTACAACCACAAGAACACCGGCCGTCCGCTGGATGTGAACAACAAATACACTTCGAAGTACCTCGATGTCGCCAATTCGCCACTCTATCCGTTCGGCTTTGGGTTGAGCTATACCAGGTTCAGTTATGCCAATCTCACGTTGAATCAAGCCGCCATGACACCGGCCGATAAACTGGTGGTAAGCGTGGAAGTAAAAAATTGCGGAGAACGTGCCGGCACGGAAACAGTGCAGCTCTACCTGCGCGACGAGTTCGCCAGCGTGACAAGGCCGGTCAAGGAACTGAAAAAATTTTGCCAGATCACGCTACAACCCGGTGAGAGCCAAAACGTCGCTTTTGCGCTGGCCCTAAACGATCTTTCTTTTTACGACCGCAACATGCAATGGACGGCAGAACCCGGCACTTTTGTCGTGATGGTTGGCGCCAATGCGAGCGATTTGTTGAGCGCACGTTTTGAACTGCGCAAACGGTAAATTTTATTGTAATTTTGAATAGTACAGATGAAGAGTAACATTGGGGGAGCGTGATAGCAAGCCCTGAAGCACAGCGATGAGCGTCGAGAAACGACTGGACGCACCAACACGTGCGAGATTGTCAATGTAAGCAATCGTTTAGTATATCTACGGCCTGCGCCGCATTGCGGAAGGGCTGCTATCACGCGAGTACGATTCGTTACTCATCATCTGAACCAGCACAATTTTATTGTAATTTCGTCATTTTCATGCTAAGTTTGATTGTTGAATTATATAGAGGTAGCAATATGGACTGTAGTGAAATCAGATTGACGCAAGGCGTACAGAAGGCTGGCTGAGCGTCGAAAATGGCTCCAGGGGACCTGGAGGTAGCACTGGGCGGACTCAAAGCCCGCCGTGACCCCAACCTGATCGCCGGCTTCGACCAGGGAGACAAAGGGGTATACAAGATCAGCGACAGCCTGGCGCTCATTCACACCGTGGATTTTTTTACGCCCATTGTGGATGATCCGTACACCTACGGCCAGATTGCCGCTGCCAATTCTTTGAGTGATGTGTACGCTATGGGCGGCACGCCAATCACGGCCATGAACATCGTGGCATTTCCTGCCGGCTGCATGGACCTTGGTATTCTGCGCGAAATTTTACGTGGCGGGCTGGACAAAATGAACGAAGCCAACACTACGTTGGTAGGCGGCCACACCATCGAAGACAACGAAATCAAGTATGGACTCGCAGTAACCGGCACAGTGGATCCGCGCAAAGTCATTCTGACCAATGGCGCACAACCAGGTGATCGCCTGATCCTGAGCAAACCGCTCGGCACCGGCATCGCCAATACCGCTGCAAAAAGGGAGTGCGCCAGCGCGGAACTGATAAGTCAGGTGCAGAAAACCATGTCCACACTCAACCATACCAGTGCCGAGGTGATGAAAAAATTCCGCGTCCACGCCTGCACCGACATCACCGGATTTGGCCTGTTGGGACACCTGGCGGAAATCGTGATACATTCCGGCGTAGGTGCCGAACTGGAGCTGGCCAACATTCCCTGTTTCGCAGGCGTAGTGGAGCTGGCGCGTGACGGCATCGTGCCTGGCGGCACGCGGCGCAACCTGGAATTCCGCGAGAAGATGGTGGTATGGGGCGAGGCTGTGGCCGAGGAGTATCGCCTGCTACTGTTCGACGCTCAAACCTCCGGCGGGCTACTCATGTCTGTCGCCGAAGGCGACGCCCGCCAGCTTCTCACCGCCTTGCACAAAGCCGGCGTAAGTGAGGCAAACATCATCGGTACAATAGTAGCGGACAAGCAACATTGCATCCGCGTGGTATAAAAATAAGAAGGAAATCGCATGGCAAATCTCAATCTTTTGTTTCAGACAAGGCAAGAAAAACTTGCTGATGGCACTGCGCTCATCATCAGCAAGATCATTGGCGTGCTGGAGGGAAATACCTCGCCGCTTCTCGATGAAAAATTGAGCGCATTCTTGCACCAGGGTATACGCCATGTTATCCTGCTCATGTCGGACATTTCCTATATCAACAGCACCGGCATCGGCACGCTTGTCAAAGTGTGCGACAAATTCCAGTATGCTGCCGGCACGCTAGGTCTGGTCGGCATGCAGGAGAAAACCCTGTCGGTATTGAGAACACTTGGGGTGGCTACCGCCTTCAAGATATACCATACCGAGGAAGAAGCGGTCGAAGCAGTCGGACATGGCGGGTTAGTCAAAAATATCGCACCTGGCAAGACGGCGCAAGGGAAGAAAGGCAGTGATCTTGGCAATTTTCTGGAAAGAACCTTGATTTTGCTCAAACCCGATGCCGTAGAACGCGGTTGCATCGGCGACATCATCAGCCGCTTTGAAAGAAAAGGCCTCAAGCTGGTCGGCCTCAAAATGCTAAAGATGACCGAAGAGACGGCGGCCAGACATTACCAGGAGCACCAGGGCAAACCATTCTATCCTGGACTGGTACAGTTTATGACATCGCAGCCGATCGTCGCCATGGCCATCGAGGGCATCGGCGCCGTGGCAATCTGCCGCAAGATGACCGGCGCGACCTTCGGCGCTCAGGCCGAACCAGGCACGATTCGTGGCGACTACGGTATTTCGACGAGTTACAACCTGATCCACAGCTCGGCAGATAAAGAGTCGGCAGCACGTGAAGTGCCCATTTTTTTCAATGGCCAGGAAGTGTTCAGTTACGGCCGTGCCATTGATGGCCTCATCGCCACCGAAGAGGACGCCAAGCGGCTCAACAAATAAGCATGTTCCACCAGCTAGGGCGGTTTTATAAGAGGTTTTTTGACAAGAATGAACACACAACGCTCAAAACGTGCAAAATCTTTAGATAGTTCCAATATTCGAGAGCCATCGGCAGAATATACGCGCAACAAAGAGATTCTATCTTTTTTTGGACAACAGATACTTAAAGGGGTTTTTACTGAAACCGCCCCATCTCAACAACAGCCTAGTGTTCCCTGGCTCTTTTATTCTAATCCCAATGGACAGATATGGGTCGGCGATGCTATTGTCTGGTTGCGTTCTTTAGAAACGGAATCGGTTGATTTGGTTTTTGCTGATCCTCCTTACAATGTCAGAAAAGCAGAGTGGGACACTTTTGATTCCCAGAAACAGTATATTGAATGGTCATTGCAGTGGATTCAGGAGGCAGCACGTGTTCTAAAATCGTCTGGTACACTTTATATCTGTGGATTTTCCGAGATTCTCGCCGAAATTAAAGTGTGCGCATCACGTTATTTTCATGGGTGTAGATGGTTAGTCTGGCACTATACCAACAAAGCCAACCTTGGTTCTGACTGGGGACGCTCACATGAAAGTGTCTTGCATTTCAGAAAGAGTCGAAATTTTACGTTCAACATTGATGATGTACGTATTCCTTATGGTAATCATACACTAAAGTATCCTGAACACCCACAGGCACTGACAAGCCAATATGGAAAAGGAAACAGCAATAAGAAAAAAATTTGGCAGCCTCACACTAGAGGCGCTAAACCTCGTGACGTTATCGAAGTCCCAACTACTTGCAACGACATGCACGAGAAGACACCCCATCCCACACAGAAGCCAGAAGAGTTATTACGACACATTGTCTTAGCTTCCTCCAATACTAATGACCTAGTTATTGATCCTTTCCTAGGTTCGGGAACGACTATGGTAGTGGCAGAGCAGCTTCACCGAAAGTGGAAAGGTTGTGATATATCCCTTGAATACTGCCAGTGGGCTGCTCAACGCATTGAATTAGTGGAAGATTGGCCGGTTGAAAAATGGATTCAATATGATATTGAAAATGCCAAAAGAAGAAAGTCTATACGATGAAAGAAGTCTCTTTACTTGACTTGCAAGCCAGCGTTGTGGACAAATCGGCATTCGCTACTCTGTCGGGCTACTCGGAACTATGTCAAATGTTTCTTCGATTTCTTGAGATAAGCACCCCAACACGAATTGTTTCACCGACCCATAAAAATTACATTTTCTATCAGTATGGCAAAGAATACGGTTATAGGATTACTCGCCCTCTCAACATAGATTTATTTATCGAATCTACTGATAATTTCAGAGCTGCATTTGATAGATTTTGCGCCTTTCTTAGTGACATAAGAAAGTACCAGGAAAAAACTAGCGACCAAAAGAGTGCCAAAAAATATATCGAAACAAAAGAAATCAACAAAGTAGTCTATACTATCCAGCAAGCAGCCGGCAGCATTGGCGATTCATTCGAAAACCCCAATCAGTCTAGGAAACGAGTAGGACAACTCTTTGAAACACTGATTAAACTGATTATCCAAGAACTGGGCTTAGAGTGTGAGCCACGTACCATCAAAATTCCAATCCCTGGCTATCCTGGCTATGAAATGCCGTATGAGCTAGATATCGTCTTCTCTCGTAACAAGGCTATCATGGCTGCTGAGACAAAGTTTATTGACGCAACAGAAATTGTTGGATCTATAAAAACCACCAGTAAAGACCGCATAGATAAGGTGTTCCTCGACAAATATCTTTTGACTAAATTACTTTGTCGAAATATACGAGTAGTGGCGGTTTTTCTACACGACGTGCAGCGTGCCAAGCACGGAACGAGCATCTTTGGCGTAAATTCCACCTTCAAAAGTAACCACTTTTTAGGCTACACTGTTGCGCTGAATAGGCTTGACGGCGTCTATTATGTCGATCCAAGGCCAGGAATGATCGTTAATGAAAAGCTCCGCGAACAGATTAGTGATTTGCAGACGTTTTTAGTGCGAGATCTATGGCGGCTATCTACCGGTGATTGAAAAGGCCCCACGTCATGGACATCCTGCCGCAAGTCAGCCAATTCGTATCGCGCCACAGCCTCCTCACGCCCGGTGAACGGGTGGTGGTGGCGGTGTCTGCCGGCGCCGACTCCACCGCTCTCGCCGATATTCTCTGCCGCATGAGTGTAGCCGATTTTCCGCTCACCCTGGCGTTTGCCTATCTCGATCATGGGTTACGAAGTCAGGCCAAAGACGAAGCGGCCTATGTCTCGCACATGGCCGAGACACGTGGCTTGCGCTTTTTCTGGGACAAAATTGACTTGCATGGCGAGAAAGAGTCGGCGCTGGAAGAACGCGGTCGCCGCCTGCGCTACCAATTTTTTGCCCGCTGTGCAAATGAATTTCAGGCTGACAAGGTGGCGGTGGCGCACCATGCCGATGACCAGGCAGAAACACTTCTCATGCATCTCTTGCGAGGCAGTGGCATCCATGGCCTTGCTGCCATGCCGCCCATGCGGGCACTCACCCCGCACTCCCGTTCCCAACTGATTCGTCCGTTACTGTCGGTGCGCAAGACGGACATCATCGCTTATCTCAAAGAACGCGGTATTGCCTGGTTTGAGGATGCTTCCAATGACGACATCCGCTTCACCAGAAACCGCGTCCGCCACCGTGTCTTGCCTTTGCTGCAAAATGAAAATTTTCCTGGCGTCGTGACGGCTCTTGCCCATACTGCCGTGCATTGTCGAGAGGTAGTCGTCTACCTGGAAGAGCAGGCACAAACAGCCTACTCAGACGCAATGTGCGCATGGGCGGCGCGTCCGGACTTCTGCAGATTCGTTCATATGGCCGCCGGACGAGCCATCGCCTGCGCCATGCACAATACTGCGTGGGACCGGCTGCCGCACGCTCTCGTGCCGTTTGTGTTGCGTTGTTTCTTGCGCGCCATCGGCAGCGAGGAAGTGCCGATGGAAGAGAGTCACTACGCTATGCTCGAAGAACTGCGGGAGCACGGCAAGGGGGCGATCCGCCTGTCAGGAGACACAGTGATCTGGCGCGATCAGCACCGCACCTGTTGTGCACATAGCGATGCCATGCCGTTTGCTCTGCCGCAGCAGCTTCCCGTACCAGGTGAGATTGCCATCTCCCCATACGTAAGTATTACCGCAGAATTGCAGGAAGTGAAAGTGAACGGCGAGGAGTGGCTACGTGAGCGTTCCCCTTCGCTCTTGGAAGCTTATCTGAGAGAGGCGTCGGTTGCCCCACCTTTCACCGTGCGCATGTGGCAGGCTGGCGACACCGTTTGGCCACTGGGCGCACCAGGCAAACGTAAGATCGCCAATGTGCTCAGTGACGCTAAAATTCCACCCTTGCTGCGCAAGTATGTGATGGTGGTGACCGATAACCGTGGCGACATCGTATGGCTGCCTGGCATTACCGTTGCCCACTGCTGTCGCATTCTGGCTGCCACACCGACAGTGATTGTCTTGCGCTGCGAGAAAACAGCACCGTTCGCAGACAGTTCCCGGCAGGAACGACAAATTTAGTCGCGGTAAAAAAAATAGTTGCCAAGGGCGTCAAATTATTATATCATGCAGCTATAGAACAAAACTTCGCTCCCCCAAAGTCAGAGGATTGTTAGCAGAAAGGTTGCGAATGATTCAGACAGAAGGTTTTTTTCCCTCCAACGGACGTTGGCTGTTCTACCGTTGCTGGTATACGGATCCCAAATTGGGGGAAATAATAGTCGTGCATGGAGCTGCAGAACACAGTGGAAGATACCAAGAACTGGCCAAAGAGGTAGCCCGGGCAGGTTACAATTGCTATACTTTCGATCTCACCGGGCATGGACGATCTGAAGGCAAAAGAAGCTACATCAACAAGTTTGAAGAATACCTGGTAGATATCGCCAATTTCTACGGGTTTTTGCGTGTGTATCGCAGCATGCAGGAACCGATCGTGTTCGGTCATAGCATGGGCGGGCTATTGGCAGCTCTTTTTGCCTGCATGGGACATTGCCCACTCAAAGGAGTCTTGTTAAGCGCCCCGTTATTCAGGTTGAAGACACCGGTATCTTTGTGGACAAGGTTCGGCCTTGGTTTTCTCAACCTGGTGTACCCTACTTTTTATCTGGAAAATCGGCTCAACCCTTCCTACCTCACCCATGACCACGAAATCATCGAAGATTACATGGCCGACCCCCTGGTGCAACACCATGTCACGACCCGCTGGTTTCTTGAAATGCTGAAAGCCATGAAAAACGCAGATTACATTGCACCTTTTCTGCAAATTCCCTGTCTCCTCTTGCACGGTGAAGAAGATCACATCACCGACATCGAAGGAAGCAAAAAGTTCTTTGACAAACTCACCACGCCTGACAAAGATTTTTTCATTGTTCCCGGCGGTTATCACGAGCTGCTCAACGAAACCGGCCGCGGCCAGCTCATTCTCCGTATCATAGAATGGCTCAAGACCCTCGGTGACAAGCAGCAAAAAAATGAGCCTGATCACCGCCCGTAAAAGAGTTAGGCTCCTATGTCTATCATTTCTTATGAGGCATTAGTATGTGGAAATATTACACATCTTGCATCGGCTGCAAACAGACTATGGCCATTACCGGCCAACTGTTGTGCGCCTTTGTCGTTGTCCATTTGGCCGGCAACCTGTCGTTGTTTGCCGGTGCGAAAGCTTTCAATCATTACGCAGAGTTCCTGGAAGGACTCGGTGCGACCATCTATTTCGCTGAAGCAGGACTCGTCGCCCTGTGCTTGCTGCACCTTTTAAGCGCGCTCAAACTCACTCTCGAGAACTGGCACGCCAAGCCGACAGGATATCATGGCGGCAGCATGAACACGCCCAACCACTGGGCCTCTTCCACCATGCCATACACCGGCACCTTGATCATCATCTTCATCATCATGCATCTCTTGGATTTTAAATTCGCAGCACGCCCGAACGACGGACTCTATGGTTTGGTCAAAGGCGAGCTGTCAACATTGCCAGGTGCCGCCACTTATCTCTTTTTCATGATCGTACTCGGCATACATTTGTTCCATGCCTTCCAGAGTGCCTTCCTGAGTCTTGGCCTTGACCATCCCAAATATACGCCATGGATCAGAAGAGTCGGCTATGTCTACGCCGTCAGCATGGTGCTTGGTTTTTCCGCGATTACGCTGTTCTTTGGCTGTCAATAACCCCCGCTTAACTTGAAGCGGGGGCTTGTGGGAGCAATCTCATAAGCCTGTTGACTAGCCTATCGTTGGTGGAGAAGTAGACACCCGTGGATGATGCCCTAGTCTGCGGCTCTGTCGTGGCTCTGTAATAGTTCCAGGGTAAGGAACGGTCAACCACGCTGCG
>JAGVGO010000133.1 GCA_020057085.1 Planctomycetota bacterium
ACGACCGCCCTCATCAAGGACGTGAGCTCAAAGGGCTTTCTCCTAACGAATATGCCCGACGTTTAGTGTGTTCAACATGTCGTTGACCAGAACAATTTTGTACAAATTTCTTTCCGAAGCCCCCTTACCCATCTGCTTGTATAAATCTTTCTCTAGGCTGTTTAAAAGTCCCTGGCCGTATTGTGCCCTATCCTGGCCATTTTGTTCGTATTCCACAATGTAATACCCAACCAGCCAGTTTCTCAACGTCAGATGGAAGTTGACAGCCTGAACAGCCTTTTTCAGAGACATCTCGCTCAAAGCCGCCAGACACTCTTTCAGTTGCTTATAATCCATGGTTGCCTCCATACCCCATTGGTGATTCCAGATGGACAAGCAAGGTGCCCCTGTCGGACTGAATGGTAATCATGATTTTCTCACCGCCCCGTCCGTTGGCCGCCGGATGGGGGCTTCTTGTCAGGCCATGGGATGCCAATATGGCAGCACTACAGGTTTTTGCCGGAAGATTTCCAGTAGCGAAGGTTCGAGGTATTTGCCGGGAATAATCACTTCATAGCCATATTCTTCAAACCATTCATCCGACATGATGAAATACCCCTTTTTTCCGACCTCTGCCCCCCAGCTATTTTCAACTTTCCATTTAAGAGGCTTATTCTCTACTAAATCTACGCCAGTGAGGACCATCGAATGCGATACCTTTCCTTCCCCATACTCTAAGCGGGTTCCTTTATCCATAGCATCAAATCGGCTTTGGAAAATGAGTCCATAATCATATAGTCCCTTATAGAGTACCCCTTCTTTTCTTTGCGATTCCTGCCCGACATCGCAACTAAAAAGACATACCTCGCCGTTTTGCAGCATTTGCAGGGCATATTTTTTGAGCTCGGCCATCGGCAAATTTACGCTCACCACCGGCTTGACCCCGATCATGGTTGGCGTGTGAATAACCGTATAGGGTTGATAATAGGGCATATCCGCCATCGGCAGATGCCAAAGCGCATACGTTTCATCGACATTGACACCTACAACCTGTTCATAAAACTCTTGCGGGGTAATGTTTGCCAGACGATGGAAATTTTTGTTCTTATCCCGGTAGCTCCAATCAAATCGCTGCGGGGGGACGCCTAAGGTAATAGCCAAAAAACGGTACATCTCGGTGAGATATTCAGCGCATTTGTGCTCCAGTTCTTCCCGCGTCCGTCCGGCCCGATACAGACGCCGGAGTTCGTCCGCATACTGTCTCAGTTTATACGAAAAGAGCGTGTTGATGCGGGTAGACTCTTCCGTATATTTGGTATCTGGCATGGCAGATTTAGGGAGAAGTCCATACTTCTTTACCAGGTTGGTAAACACATGCCAGCAACCCTCGTCCCCCGGTGGGTTTTTCAGGAACATCCACATTATTCGTTCGTCCGTAGGCTGTTCGATAAATTCCACCATCTTCTGCAAAAAATAATTGGTTTTTTCCAGCTTATCCCAAAATACCAGATATGGGCCTGCAAACTCCATGCTTTCCACATTAAGCTTTTTTTGTGCCGCTTCGCGACACCAGTTAAATCCAGCATACATCCAGCAAATACCGACTTTTTTCTGAGCCGTCGCTTCCGGTGCAGTCTCAATCTCGTGTGAAAAACAGAAATTGATGCTTTCCGCCACTTCTCTGTTCATCGCCAGTTCTTGAATTTCCACCCGCGTGGCTGCGTTCATTGCCAGTTTATTGACAGGGCTGCTTTGAAAATCCTTTTTCAATTCTATAAGTTTTTGATAGGTTAATTCCATCGTCTCTAAGTTCCTTAATGCTTACGCCCCATTTGGCTATATTTTCTTCACGCTTTCCTCGGCGTGTAACGCACAACCTACATGTTTTGTGATGCCGGCGCGTCCGACAATGCGCAGGATATTGCCGCCCAGACCGCAAGTGCAGGCTGGTTCCAGATAGGCAAAGTCATTGACGAGAATAGACACTGCCGGATAGCTGCGCAGGTAGGGGGTAACAAAATTGATCAGCCCGGCCTCGCCGTAAGGCAAATTTTCCATAGTCAGCGGGTCTTTGATAAATACTTTGGCATAGATCGGCACATGCATGTTACCGAGCCGGCACTCGACGTACGGTACTCCATGTTCCACCATGCCGAACAAGTCTCGCACATTGCTGCCCGGCACGCCGGTCATCTCCTCGATGAAACGCACGAATTCGGCGCGTGTCACTTTTTTGTCTTCGCGTTTCTTCCAGCCGCCGCCTGTCATCAGGAACGAAGCCGGGTGCAATTTGAGCCGCCGGCCTGTGGTCGCTTCGTAATATTCGAGCGCCTCAGCGATAAAGGCAGGGAAACCGAGCAGCCGTACCGGTAAGCCTTCTTGTTCAAACTGGCGCAAAGTCGCCGCCACTTCTTTCAGGTCAAAGTCAAAACTATGCGTGGCTTCACGCCACTGGAAAGTATAGTAAACCTGGTTGCGGCGGGTGAAACTCGTCAGGAGTTCATCGGTAAATGCCGTGCCCAGATCTTTGGCGATACGTGGATCATAGGTAAAACAGCAATAGTTGACGAGCGCGCTGTCGTCTACCATGCCAAGGCCCGCATAGACATTACGCGCAATTTTTTTGACGCGGTCAAGGCTCACCTGATCGAGAAAGTTTTTGCTTTTTTTGCCGGTCGTGCCACTCGAAGTAAGGCTTAAGACAATGTTATTGCGCGGCCCGCTAATGAGGTCGTACTCTTTGCATACGTTGACATGGATGGGAGGCAGACGCAGCACATCGGCAATAGTCTGTAAAGCTGGGCGAAAGCCGCTGTAATCCAGGAAATTACGATATTCGGCACACTC
Organism: Planctomycetota bacterium; assembly: GCA_020057085.1. Classification (GTDB taxonomy): domain Bacteria; phylum Planctomycetota; class Uabimicrobiia; order Uabimicrobiales; family JABWCH01; genus JAGVGO01. The sequence continues at coordinate 2,827 of JAGVGO010000133.1, forward strand.
TGCATAGTGATGTTGCACAGCTTCTTGCAGCGCCTGTACGAACAATCGTTCGGTCGCCTCGTGATAAACGAAAGCCGGCGACTCAATGAGAGAATCCACGTAACTCATAAAAATTCCAATCTGGGCGACTTCCAAAAAAGAAACTACCATTTTGCTTAATCTTTTGGCCAATAGCTTCGTTGCGCCCTCAGTTACAGAGCTACGGCTATGCGCCCTCGGTCGCGCCTCGCTCTTGACCAAAATCTTTGCACAAAATTGGCATTTTCTTTTTTCTCAGCCGCCTGGTCTTTGCCGAAAAACAACTGGCAACGCCGGTATGTCGGGCGTTGCCAGTGTTTTTCGGCAATGCGTTGTTGGCAGACGGTCAGGCCAGTTCCTTGTATGATTGCACGATCTTGCCAACCAGCCCATATTCCTTAGCTTCATCGGCGGTAAGCCAGAAGTCGCGGTCGGCATCTACTGTCACTTTGTCTGTACTCTTGCCGGTTTCACTGGCCACAATGGTATTGTAACGTTCGCGTAATTTTATGATTTCATGTGCATTGATTTCGATATCCGAGGCTGTGCCAACCAAACTGGTCGAGGGCTGGTGCAACAAAAAACGGGAATTGGGCAGACTGTAGCGAGCTTGTCGCGACGGTGCCAGGTAAATCAATACTGCCGCACTGGCGCACAGTCCGGTGCAGATAGTACGAATAGGCGGTGTGACAAAGCGCAAGATGTCGAAAATGGCAAAGCCGGAATCTGCAGAACCACCCGGCGAGTTGATGTAAATAGTGATCGGCAGGTGCGTATTTTCTTCCTGCATCAGGATGGCTTGGGCTGCCACGTTGCGCGCCAGGCGATCACTGATGGTTTCCGAAATCATGATAACACGCGACTTCAGCAACCTTTTGCCGAAACTTTCCGGTTCGCGTTCTTCTTTCTCGTGTTCCTGTTCCAACAACAGTCTTGCATCTTCCATGTTCTACGATACCTTTCTTTCTTATTTGCAAACAGTGATAAAAAACTTTTAGGCTAATATATCTCAAATCGCCACCATTTGCAACCAATTTCTGCCACATGCCACCAGGAAAGTCATTTACTTTCCTGGTGTGGTGATAGATTGTCGAGAATGGCATGTATTTGCGGCAACATCTCTTTCTTTAACTCTTCCGGCAAGAAACTGACGATTTCGTAAGTGGTTGACTTGTATTTCAGAAAATCTACCTCGACATAGGCGCGGTTGGATTTGATGCCAAGTGGTTTCAACTGTTCCAGCGACGCGGAAGAAAATTCACCCCGCAGAACAAAACGCTGCGAAGGAAAATATTTCAGTCTTACCTGTTGGTTGTCTAATGCCTGCAAATTCTGGAATCCCAGTTTGCGCAGTTCGTACAAAGTGCATTCAAGGAGTTCCCTGGGGTTGCCGGGGTCGGCTGAAAGTCCGTCGGAAAATGGGATACGGTTTCTGTTGAGCATCGGGATACCGATAAACACCATCGTCGTGGCCCTTAGTTCGGCGACGAGCTTGCTTATCTCTTTCTCTGGCTGCCACGTCCAACCAATAGACGGCTTATAGAGCAAGAGGTTGCCAAAGCGGATTTCTTCGATTTGGTGCCGAGTTTCGGGTCTGGCATCGCCGCTTGCCCACAGTGCCACATCGTCGAGCCAGAACTCACCATGATCCGGTGTTTCATCGGCGATGTGGCTGACACCGATGAGCAGCACCGCATGTAAATCGCTCGTTTGTATGGTTTTTTCTTCACCAAGCAGACGCAAGTCACTGAAAGCCACGCGCATTTTTTTCCAGCCGTTTTCCTCATGTGTCAGGTTGACGTAGAATATCTGCATGCCGTTTTGTCCCTGACAGATGATGAGTACGCTAAAGGCGCCTTGTCCCTTGGCCTCAAAGCTGAGTCCATGGTATGGCGAAAGGTCGCGGGTGCGGCCAAACTGTTCGCCCATGAGAAGTGCCAGTGCGGCGAAAGCATCTTTCCAGATACTTTGAGTTTTGTGCTGGTAACGTGAGCCACGCTGATAACTGACATGTATCGCCTTTTTTGAAAAATAGCCGCTGCCGGCGATGTCAAGTAAAGCCTCTGAACTACCGCCTTCATCGCGGTCGGTAGCTGCGATCCATGTAGTACCGAGTTGACATACGAGGTTGCTGTCCTCGAAATTATCTAACAACAACTCCTTCACTTTTTCTTTTTTTTGTGCCCAAGCCAGGTCGCTCATAACAAACATAGCGACAAGCAAAGGCGTGGCAAAATATTTCAGCATTGGCGACATAAAAACTCCTTTACGACTGGCTCCACACATTGAACCCGTTCTTGGTATCTTCCACCAGTACATCGGCAGGATAACGGCAAAGAGAGAGCGCCATCCACATATCTCCGGCCGCGCCGAGAGTATTGATCTCGAAAGATAAGAGTGCTATCAGGTGCAGTGTTGGCCAGGGATGTACGCTGCCGGCACAGTAGTAGACAGCAGCAAACAAGATGTTGAGAAACACCAGCGGGGCAAGGGCAATGTAGAGAAAATCGCGCCGTGGTATTTTGACAGTAAAAGAGACATAGACAAGGGGCGGTTTTAACCCGAGCAAGGCGTGATGCCCGAACAATCTGGCAACGCCCGCGTGCGTGGCTTCATGCAGTGCTACCACGAGCAAGAGCGACAACGCCGTCCAAGCCAGCAGTGGCAGACCGGCATCGAAACGCACCGGCAAATGGATGTTGGCAAAGCCGAACAGAGCGCCCAGTACCAGAGTCATAGCAGACATCTTGCGCCGTGGCATATGCAGTTCCGCGATTTTGCTCATTAGGATACTCCACAAAATTTGCTTGTCTTTTACACCGAAAACGGTTATCTTAAATCTTAATATACAATACGATGTCAACAGTAATTGCACTATTTTCTTTAACCAGGCAGGAGATACCGATGAGAACAACGATAGTTTTTCTTTTTTTGCTATGTGCCATTCCTTGCGCCATGTCACAGCCGGATGATGTCATGTTGGCCCGTGTTGAGGTCACCGGCACTGTGAGCGAATGGAATATCCCTGTGTATGCCCATTTACAGGAACCAACAGGCAAAGAATATGCGTTGGTAATGGCCACACTGGCTACCCTGGACAAGTCGAAAAAAATATACCTGATCTTGGAGTCTACCGGCAAGAAAGCCGCGAACGAAGGTTATTTCATCGCCCTTGAACGAACGCCCGGCGCTCGTCTGCAAGCTGGGCACATACTGTCTGTGTTGCACGACGACGGTTTGCAAATCGTGGTACGTGCCACAGCCAAACAGGTCGAAGAACTCAGCATGGTCGGTTTCGATGTCGCTGAACTTGATTGCCCTATCATCTTCCGCAGCCCAAAAATTGTGGAGTCAGAAGTAAAACATCTGACGGCGATAGACAATATCGTCCACAGCGTGCAGCAGGAGACTTTGCGTCAGTACACCGGCAATCTGAGTGGCGAATGGCCGGTGCAGGTGAGCGGCAGCAGCTACACGATAGTCTCGCGCAACACCAATTCGGGTACACCGATTCAGAAGGCCACTCAGTATGTTTATGAATTCATGCAGACACTAGGGCTAAACACGAGTTTCCATGACTGGCAGTCGTGGTCCGGCGCCAACCGCAACGTCATCGGTGAAAAACGCGGCACCACGAAACCGCAGGAAATCGTACTCATCACCGCCCACCTCGATTCTATGCCTTCTTCTTCCAGCAACAGCCCAGGTGCCGACGACAACGGCAGCGGCTCGGCAGGTGTCATGGTGGCGGCCGAAATTTTGAGCCAATACAACTTCGAGCGAACTTTGCGCTTCGTTTTCTTCACCGGTGAGGAACAAGGTCTCGTCGGCAGCAGTGCCTATGCGACCAGTGTGTCCCAGAGCGGCGAGAATATCGTCGCCGTCTACAACATGGACATGATCGCCTGGGATAGCGGCGGCGCACCTACTCTGCGTTTGCATACACGCACCACCAGCAATGCCGGCTATCAAGCTGACAGAGCCATTGCCGACCTGTTCATCCAGGTAGTCAACACCTATGTTATCAACCTTACGCCGATCATTGACGCCGATGCCTGTGCCTACAGCGATCATGCCTCATTCTGGAAAAAAGGCTATGCCGGCCTTCTCGCCATCGAGGATGACGAAGATGATTTTTGCGGCAACTACCACACCTCGCGGGACAAACTGGCGACTCTGAATCTGTCGTATTTCACCGCCTATGTCAAGGCAACACTGGGGTGCGCAGCACATCTCGGCAAAATTGTCTCGAAGTAATGCGTCTTGCATACGCACGTATGCAGGGCAAGGGCCGCAAGTCAGTTTTTCGCGACAAGCGGGAGAGTGATGACAAACGTTGCCCCCTTGCCCAATTCGCTAAAAATTTCCAGTTTTCCGCCATGCTCTTTTTCGATAATCTGTTTACAACTGAACAGCCCCAATCCTGTGCCTTGGCCGTCTTTGGTGGTAAAAAACGGCTGCGCGAGCCGTTTCAGATGTTCGGCCTGAATACCCGGGCCATTATCGCTAAAAGAAATGACGATGCAGTCGTTTTCCCTTTTGCTGGCAATCGCCAGTTGCCCCCCTTTGCCTGACATTGCTTGGATGGCGTTGAGTACCAGATTGATAAAGACCTGGTCGAGGCGGTTGGGATTGACCTTGATTTGCGGTAAATTGTCGGTGAGCCGGGTGTGGATTTGCACCTTGTTGTGGCGCGCCTCGGTCTGCAAGATGGCCAGGCTTTGCGTGATTCCCAGGTTGATGTCGGTGGCGACGCGTTCTGCAGGCGCCGGCCGCGCGAAAGAGAGCAGCGATTTGGCCATCGCTTTGAGCCGTTTTATTTGGCGGTCGAACACTTCCTTGAGCTGACGGTCTACATCCGAACGCGATAGCACCAGATCCGAAATGCCGAGAATGGGGGTCAGAATGTTGTTGATGTCGTGGGCGATGGAAGCCGACAGTGTACCGATGATGGAAATTTTTTCGGCCTGCGCCAACTGCTCCTGGGTGCTGCGCAATTCGTCGTAGGCGTGCTGCAATTCTTCATACAATTTGGCGTTTTCCAGTGCCACCGCCGCCTGGTTGGCAATGACGGAAGCCAGTTCCAGGTCTTCCTGGGTGAAAGCGTTTACCCTGCGTGTATCGAGCCATAAGACGGCGGTCGTTTTGTCACGATACAACAGCGGCACAGACATCAGTGAGCGAATGGAAGAGCCATGAAGACTTTCGCTCGACAGCAGTTGCCGATCACTTTGGGTATCATAAATCAAGAGCGCCATACGCTCACGCACTGTCTTTTCCAGGATAGTGCGGCTGATTTTTGCCCCCTGTCGCTCCGCCAAGTTAGGGGCATATTTCATGACAAGAGGCGACAATTTGCCGAGCTCGTTTTCTACTACCACCGCAAATCCACGCTCCGCCGGCACCACGCTCATGATGTGAACGACTACAGCTTCTAACAGGTTTTGCGTGCTGAGCTTGCCAACCAATGTCTCTGCCAGTTCACTGATAACCTGTAACCGCCGGCGCAGACGATGCAGATCACTCATGTCGTTGTTTTCGTGAGGCACCGGCAACATGAGTTGCTGTGGGTCCACAAATTTGGCAACATGAATATCTTCATCTGCATCATTGATCAGTTGCACTTGCTGAAGAGCCATTGTTACGGGCAGCACGGAGGCAATTGCGTCATTGACCAGTTGCAATTGCTGAAGAATCCCTGTTTCGGGCAGCACGGAGGCAGTTGCGTCATTGACCGGTTGCAATTGCTGAAGAACCCCTGTTTCGGAGGCAATTGCGTGGCTTTTAACAACGGTGACCGCACGTTCGTTGAGCATGTCTTGGGAAAATTTAGGCATGGGCGACGTAGGTTGAGTGTGGTCTTGCAGCAGGCAAAAATGGGTCAGGCCGACGCGGAAAACGCAGGGCGGTGACAGCAGCGTGCGTTCGTAAATCTTTGTTTGGTTTACCCATGTACCATTACCACTGCCCATATCTTCGATAAAATACTGCCCACCGCTTTCTATAATTTGGCAATGAAAGCGTGACAGGCTGGTATCGTAAGGCAGGCTAATGTCCGCCTCTCGTTTACGCCCAATTGTAGTGGACGGACTTTTAATGAAATATTCTTGGCCCTGCAGCGGGCCATCCAAAAATACCAGTTTCACATTTGCATCCATAAAAATTAGAAATGTCAGTTGTCTATTTGCTTTAGCATAATAAAAGCATAAACAAATTGCAATGGATTTTTCCTCATTGTTGACTTAACGTGAGAAATATGGATAATAAGAAGAAGATGTTTCGGTAAAAATCGCTGCTACTTATCGGGAGACACCGGCAGTGGCGATGTTGCCTTGCCTCATCATTCGCTTACACGTACCCGCGGTGGATGCGTTTACCTAGATTATCAAAGAAAACGGCATTTCTGCCGACATTTTGCAGCAGTATGGCAGTTTCCCAGAGATCGAAAAACCGTAACAGTTCATCTTTTTAGGAGAATCAACATGAGCCGCCCTGACGCAAGCAAAAATGTCAAGGCATACAAAGGGTTGGGACATAACATCGAAATTGTCGTTGTGCGCTCCGGACAGACAGAGAAGACCGTGCTGATCCAGTTCAGGAATATAGACCATCCCTGGAACAACAAGATTGTGCCGCACGAAAGAGTTATGGTTTCACCTGAACGAGTCGAGTATAAAACGCAAATCCAGGGCGATGAATGGCTCACCATGCTCGGCCAAAAAATGGCGGGGAGTTGGCAGTATACCGTTAAATTACAAGGTATAGCGCAAGAAATTGCCGTCGCCTATGCGGACAAATTGGGCAAGGAAGTAGAGCCGCAGGAAATCGCAGCGGCTTATACCGCGCAATTGGAACAGGAACGAAATGCACCTGTTACACCGCAGCCGGAGGCGTCCAACAAGACCGAGAGCAAAGGTATGCAGGTAAAACCGGAAACGCAAGTCCTGGATCTGCCGGAAACACCAGTAAGTTCGGCCGCCGTTGCCACTGTGCCGGCGAAGGCCGCCAAGAGTGCGCCGGCCACAGCCGAGGACAAGAGCGCGGAACTGTTGTTACGCGTTATCGAGGGCATAGAGGCGAACCAAGATTTTACAGCCAACGAAGACAAGTCTTTCAAGAACTATTTCGATTTTAAATTGATGCTGGGTAATCGTGGTACTATGGCTAACGCCCTTGTGGATGTCAAGGTCAGTTTTTTTGTTGATGGCAAATGGGTGACGGGCATAATCGTTTCGGGCAATGGTCTGCCGGTACCACAGAATGTCGCGACAGGGTGTGCCGTCGTGTTTCGGGTTACGACGGCAATCCAGGTGAAAGGCGTGCCCGGTACCAATAATCAGGAACGTGCCACTTCACATAGTTCTTTATCGGATCCTCTGAAGATACGTCTCGAATTTGAAATGCTGCGCGGCGACAATATCGCCAGAGAATTTGAATATCGGCGTAAATAGGGAGAGAAAGGCTGGTCTTTTGGCCTGTTGCTGGCAAGTAATAACCGCTGTGTTCGCGGGTTTTCTGTGTCTGACCGGCTGCAGTATGTTCGTGCCTGCGCCTGCACCTGAAGCGATGTCAGAATCTCTGCTACAAGCAGAGCGATATGTAGGGAACGGCGACATGGCACGTGCCAGACAATTACTTCTCGCTTATCTGGCCAATAACCATGACAATTTTGCTGCCTGGCGGGCATACGGCAGAACGCTTGTCGTCTCCTCGGGCCAAGCTGACAAGTCTGCGGCGTTTCCCGCTTTCTGTCCGCCGGCAATCGCCAGGTATTGGCAGGTACAACAGCAGCCTGGGGTGACACAAGAGGCCTGCCTCATCGCATTGACCAGGGAATTCCCGACGTGGCAGCCGTGGCTTTCGCTTGATCTGGCACAGCTTAAATTGAAGAATCACCAGTATCGGCAAGGCGAGGAACATCTGCTCGAAGCTCTGGATGTCTTGGGAGAAAACGCTGAAGCTTACCTCACTGGCGCCTGGCTTGCGTTGAAACAGTCAAAATGGGAGCGGGCGCTCAACTATGCGCGAAAGGCTTATCAGTGCAATCCGTATCTGGCACAGCCTTATTTTTTCGAGGCTGCGCAAGAACTGATCGCCGGCAATTACAGCCAGGCAATGTCACTCATGCAACATGTAAGACTGCTCACGCCGGGATATATTGACGACGGCGACAAACGGTTCGGCTATTTTACCGCCTGCCATCGCGAAATAGCCTCTCTTTGCGAACAAGAACTATGGCAGACAGCTCTCGACACGAGCGACGAGGCGCTCAAATTTTTTCCCGAACACGCGTGGTTTTTGGGCGACAAAGGACGAATCCTCTCGCATCTGGGCAAAACGGAAGAAGCGGCTGTCTGTCTGGCAAAAGCAATAAACCGTGATCCTTACCGGCTTCCTGCCGTGCAAAGTTACCGCCGGCTTCTCCTGCGCCAAGGCCGCTACCGCGAGGCATTTGCCATATGGCAAAAATTGGTACCCGCAACGATTTTGTACCACCCGCAAAACCGTTTGCGAGCAAAATACTTACGCCTGGAGAAGGCCATTACCACTGCCACTAAAAGCGACCAGAGTTCCCTGCTGGAGCTGGCCAGAGCCATGTGTAAAGTCGGCTGGGAAGAAGAGGCTGCCATTGTCTATGCACAGATCCATGATACGGCGGCGCTGGCGGAACAGCAACAACTGCGGAATCATCTGAAATTTGTGGACGGTATCCGTAAAATGCTGTATACTTCTTACAACAAAGGCGAAGGGAATATCATTTCGCTGTTGCGGCAGACCACCCGTCTGGCCAAACAATTAGGTATTCCTTTGCGCACTTGGCCGTCGCGCGAATTTACCTCATATTTTGTCGTGGCAAGAGAAGTAGACCCGTTCGCTCCGAAACAGGGAACTCTCGGCCATTACCTAGCTCAGTACAACAAATTTCTCGATCTGGGTAACAACTACGGCTATGTGGAAGGACGCCTCTTGAATGGCATTTCACTGCGCAGCCATGACACGCAAATATGGGGAAAGCCGTTTAGTTACGAGGTGATTCTGGGCGATGAGACTGCGGTCGAGACGTATCTTGGCTACCATTCCGGTGGTTCCAAAATAGCAGGCCGCGCATTCTTGTCTGGCAAAGGTTTCTATATCGCGCTCGATACCATACGTCCCAGCGCCTACGCTTTAGAGCGGTTGTACGAGCGGTTGCAAAAGCCACTACCTGTTGAATTTCCTCAGACGCGGCCGGATATTTTTCCGTATCTGGCGGGGGTGGCGGATGGTTTACTAGGTCGTTCTTTTGCCGGCGTGTTGCCGCTTCTCGCAGCAGAGTACAGACGTTGGGACATCTTGTACCAGGAATTACTAATACGACAAATAGATGTAGTGCATCACCATGAACTCGGCCATTTGGTTGATTTCCCATGTTTTCTGCCGGTGTATACCCATCTGGGGAATATCGTGGCGATGATATGGGAACAAAATTTTTCACCCCAGCGCATTCACACGCGCTTTGAAACTACGGCCGAAGTTTTTGGCTTGGCACACGCAGAAGATGCATATTTCTATTTGTATCAGGAGATGGAACGGTTGGATATAGAAGATGACGGTATTTTCGGTATGGTGTATTGGGCATGGTACGGCAAGCTACCAGACGAGGATCCCTATTACCGCACGGCACGCAAGATTTTTGAAGATTTGCTGGCAATGCGCGGCAATAGTGATGATTGGCGAAACTTGCTCACCTTACCACAATGGCCGGCAACAGACATTACGGAGTGTGCGCGGCGTTTGTGCCAAACATACGGCATTGCCAGGCGTTGTGATAGAGAAGAGGAAAGGAACTAGGAGAACCTATGGACGCACAAAAATTACGCCCATTCCTGGATGCGGTAAAGCAGAACCCTCAGGATCATTGGTGTTGGATGCAATTGGGGATGGCAGCCAAGACTATGGAAGATTGGAGCACAGCCTATTGTGCCTATCTCACCGCCATCCGCCTGAGATCGGACAACGAAGAGAATGTTAGCAAATTTTGTGAGGCACGCTCCGCTTATCTCAATACCTACAATAAAGAGGGGGATGAACTGTACTTTGATGTGTTCAAACTTCCGCAACATACGGCGGTGTTTTTGCTCATGGGCATGCTCAACACCAAGATCGAACCGTTCCAGGAGGCTGTCAAAGCTTTATTGGCCAAAGGTTTTAGCAAAATCATCCTCGATTTTAGTGGCACGCGATATATTTCCGGCCTTGGGCCTTCCTGCTTGCGCAATTTGTGCGATTTTACCCAGAAACACGGTGGCGCTTTCGCCATCATTTGCCAGAAGCCCGACATCCGCAACATTCTTACGCTAAAGAAAATTCAAATTCCGGAGTATCAGGATATTACCGAAGCATTTGCGGCAATGTAAAAAAGGAGAAAGTTGCATGAAATTTGTCTGTACGGTTTTGTTTTGTACGGCCCTCGTGTCCTGCCACTATGAAGATCCCAATGCCGATCTTACGGCACAGGAAATACACTCGACCGGGCCGTTTCAAGAAGAAACCACCTATGAGCAGCAGAAAACTCACTACAACTACAACGGTAAATTTGTGCTGCGCCGGGAGAGATCGTACATCGTACACGCCTATTGGAAAGACAGTCTTATTCGCTACAATCCTGATGTACAGGCATTTTTCCGTCATTTTTACGAGTTGTGGAAAGGGCTGGAAAATCTCACTTCCGCCGATGTCACCCAACGCACCATCTATGCGGATTTTTCCAGTTTCTGTCGCGGTGAAGGAATAGAGCAGGAATTTCAGGCGTTCTGGAGCAATATTCATTAACGGTTCGCACCAACATGTACAAGATAAATTTTTGCTTGCTGACCATGCTTTTGCTGGCCACTGTTGCCGGCTGTGCCACCAATTCGCTTGCTTACCCAGGCAATGGCGAAGACATCTTTACTGAACGTAATATCGGCAAAGGACTCACGCTGGGTGTCTTGCGTAACGCGAGCGTGGCCGAAGCGGAAGATGAAAACTACCGGCTGTTTTTGTATCTGAGGAACCTCGATATTTTTGGCCAGGTCAAATGGGTAGACAAGCCGGAAGTACCTGGCTGCGACTATGTCGTGCACTGTACGATTTCGTCTAATTCTGTGTCGGCCTTGTACCGTGAACGCTATGTCATCGCCTTGTTGACCCTTGGCCTCACTTGGCTGCTCGGCATCCCCACCCACGACTCCTATGCCCATTACACCGCCGCTTTTCTCGTCTATCGTGACGGCCAATGCCGCCACTCGTATCTTCTTTACAACCGTCGCCAATACTGGTGGGACAATATCTACTGGCGGCCTGAATTTACTGGCGAAGCAGCCTATGCTCCCCTGGTCGCCGGCTTTCTATATGCGTTTGGCCGCGCTTACCGTGACACTATGCCGTTGGTGGAACACCATGATTGAAATGATTGAAACAAAGCCACTCAATTTGCTCTGCCTCGTCTTGTTTGCCTTCCTAATTATTGGCTGTGCGGACGAATTGAGCCAAGTACGTAGCCACTACGAAAATGGCGCGTATGCGCTCTTGGAGCGACCGGACGACAAATATTGCATCGTCCAGTTCGAGCGGGCGATCGCGGCCGGCGAAAAACTCTTGCAGAGCAGCGATTACAACATTCTGGAACACGATAGCCTCATCTCATTTATTTGTCTGAGCCATCTGGGGATTGCAGGCTACTTCCGCCACCGAGACGACTTCCTGTCCGAAGAGGAAAAATATCTCATAGCGATACGCAGCGCCGCCCAGTACGGCAAACACCTGCCGTTCAAGGCGGGTCCTATCTATCAAGGCTTGCAGTCCGTCTATCGCCAGGAGCAAATCAAACGTGATTGCTATATGCGCCTGGCCTCGCTCTATGAGCGACTCGACGAGCCAGCGCTCTCCTGCATCGTGCGCATGCAGTTTGCCTTTGCCCATGCCTATTTGCTTTCCACGTTTTTTGCCGGCGAACGCAGCGCCATCCAACGTTACGAACTGCAAGCCCAGGAAAAGATGGACGACTCTTTCCGCAACGACGTGGTGTCCGGCGGTTTGCTCTTTTTCGTCACCATTTTTTATGTGACGCGTGAAGCCTCTATCCTGGCAGTAGAGGCCAGTGGCCATATTTCCAAAGAACGTGCCCAGGAACTGTCTGCCGAAGCGCGCAGCGATTATGAACACGCGATAGAAAAAATCGAGACCGCCCACACCAACGTGGAGATACGGCTTGAGGCCAATTTCCGTGATTTCGTGATTTCCCCGCTCATGCACAGTATACGGACACTCGAACATTTTCCCTATCTGGAAAAACTGGACAGTTACCAAAAACTGCGCTCATTGACAGAACAGATCAAAGAAGAAGCCAAAAGCAACTATTCGCGTGAGCTGATTAGCCTGCTCGGACGCTATCAGAGCAATCTGTCGCGTCTCTACCAAGAGACACGCACTGCGAGAGATGTTGAAATTAGAGTTAGAAAAAATATAAAAGAAGAAAAAAAATAAAAACAAGAAGAGAAGAAAAAAAATTTATCTTTGACATATTGGAGAAAAACGAGTAAAATAAACCATATTGTCAAAATTATGCAGCGTGCCCAAAACACATGTATTGGCTTGCAGCGAGAGCTAATCTTCGCAGAAAGGTATCGTTGTTATGTGCGCGGAAAATCGTCATCTGTATGTTGCACCTACCTGCAGAAAAATAGACCGCGAACTGTCAGAAAGCATACCCGCCCTTAAACGCCCGGCCCAACTGGAGAGAGACGTCCATTCGTTTGCGCATCCCGATGAAGTGATCGTCAAACACCTCAATCTCCATTTGCATGTTGATTTCGCGCGCCGGCAGATCGGCGGTAAAGCCTCACTTTACATTGAAAATATCAGTGGTGTGGAGGAGTTGTATCTTGATACCAGCCAGTTGACGATCGAGCGGGTGACGCTGGGCCAGCAGGAAGAAGAAACCAGTTTCACACTCGGCCAGGAGGTGAAATTCCTTGGCCAGCCGCTGGTCATCAAAATCAAACCAAAAACCAAGGTGGTAAACATTCACTATAAAGCCAGCAAAGATGCAGCGGCGGTTCAGTGGCTGGAGCCGGAGCAGACGGTTGAACGCAAGGCACCTTTTCTGTTCACTCAATCGGAATCAATCATGGCGCGTACCTGGATTCCCTGCCAGGACACGCCGACTGTACGCATGACCTATCGCGCCAGTATTGAGGTGCCACAAGGGCTCATGGCTGTGATGAGTGCCTGCAACAGCCAGCACAAGAGCGCAAACGGCATCTACGATTTCCAGATGTTTTACCCGATCCCGTCATACCTGCTGGCATTGGCGGTCGGCAACCTGGAATTTCGCCCAATCAGCTCGCGTTGTGGCGTCTATGCCGAGCCTGCCACCATCAGAAAGGCAGCGTGGGAATTCGCCGACACCGACAAGATGATGGCTGCCGCCGAAAGGTTGTATGGCCCTTACCGTTGGGGACGCTACGATATTATCGTGTTACCGCCGAGTTTCCCGTTCGGCGGTATGGAAAACCCATGCCTCACTTTCGCCACGCCGACCATTCTCGCCGGCGACCGTTCGTGTGTATCGCTCATCGCGCACGAGCTGGCACATTCATGGTCGGGCAACCTGGTTACCAACGCCAATTGGAACGACCTGTGGCTGAACGAAGGTTTCACCACCTATTTCGAGCATCGCATCATGGAAGAAATTTACGGCGCAGAGTATACCGATATGCTGGCAGGTCTAGGCTACATGGACGTGAAGGCTATCGTCGCCAAACTGGGTGCGCAACATAAAGACACGCACCTCCACCTCGACCTGAGCGAACGCGACCCTGACGAGGGGATGAGTGACATTGCTTACGACAAGGGCCATTTTTTCCTGCGCATGATTGAAAAGAATGTCGGGCGAAATGCCTGGGACACTTTCCTGCGCAACTATTTCGACACTTTCGCTTTTCAGAGTATGACAAGCGAGAGGCTGGTTTCTTATCTATATGAGAAACTGATCGGCAAGAACGAGCAACTGGCTGAGACGCTGCAAATCGAAAAATGGATCTATGGGCCTGGCTTACCGGACAATTGCTTGGAGGTCAATTCCACCATGCTGCAACAGGTGGAATCCCAGGTCAAAGCCTTCACTGCCGGCACCAAGGCCGAAGAGCTAGATGTCACCAACTGGATGACGCAGCACTGGATGTATTTCTTCCGCAATCTGCCGCCGGTATTGAAGAAGGAACAGATGAGCGACCTCGACAATGTGTTTGAGTTTACCGCGAGTGGCAATTATGAAATCCGCTTTGCCTGGTTTACTCATGCCATTGCCGCCAAGTACGAAGAGGCATATCCGGCACTCGAAAAATTTCTGTTGAGCCAGGGCCGGCGCAAATTCATCAAACCTTTGTACGAAAAATTGAGCGAAACACCGGAAGGCTTGGCCATGGCCAAGCGTATCTACGAAAAGGCGAGACCGACCTACCATTCTGTGTCCACCGGCAGCATTGACAAAATTTTGCAGTGGAAGTAGCCGGGCGCAACGTGAAACGCCCCTCGCCTGGGTCATTTTTTAGTTGACACTGTTAAGCCGCTATGGTCAATAACCCCCGCTTATAGAAGCGGGGGCTTGTGGGAGCAATCTCATAAGCCCGTTGACTAGCCTTTTGTTGGTGGAGAAGTAGACACCCGTGGATGATGCCCTAGTCTGCGGCTCTGTCGTGGCTCTGTAATAGTTCCAGGGTAAGGAACGGTCAACCACGCTGCG
>JAGVGO010000179.1 GCA_020057085.1 Planctomycetota bacterium
CCCGCCAGCGCCTCTCGGCGCTGACGACCTCTCCCGCCAGGGGAGAGGTTATACTCTACCCATAATTTTTTTATCCCCCCGAAGTGTTAGATACGCCCGCTGGTATCACGCTCCCCTAAAATTCATGTTTCAGACAAGCAACCCATCCGGCGGGGCCGTTGTGGTGTCAAGAGAATTCCGTGAAAGTCGCGCGGTGCGCACCCTTTCTGCAAGATAGTAAATCACCGGCACCAAAAACAGCGTGATCACCGTCGAGCTGACCAGCCCGCCCACCACGACTCTGGCCATCGCCGCCTGCGCTTCGGCACCTTCGCCGATGCCGAGCGCCAGAGGAATCAGGCCGATGATCGTGGTGAGAGCGGTCATCAGGATCGGCCGCAAGCGCCGCCTGCCGGCTTCTTCGATGGCCTCGCACAGCAGAAATTTATCACGGTTGCGTAACAGATTGATGTGATCGACGAGAATGATCGCGCTGTTGACGACGATGCCGCCCAGCATGATGCAGCCGATGAAGGACTGGATGTTGAAAGTAGTGTCTGTGAGAAAAAGAATGAGAATCACGCCGATGGCGGAAATTGGCACCGAGAACATGACGACAAAAGGGTAATGCAAAGATTCGTATTGGCAGGCCATCACCATATAGACAAGCACGAGGGACAGCAGGAAGCCGAGAAGCAATTCGCTGAACGCTTTCTGCTGGTCTTCGTAATCGCCGCCGAAAACGATGCTGAAATTTTCCGCGACCGGCACTGACGACAAAATTTCGCGAATATCACGGATGATCGCGCCCATATCGCGGCCTGCAATATTCACGTCGAGAGATGTGACGCGCTCCTGATCTTCGCGTTGAATGCGGGCCGGGCCACGGCGGTCTTCGATGTCTACCACGTTCCTGAGGATTACCGGCTCCCCGTCTTCGTTGAGCAAAACGAGATCCAAGAGATCGCGCAACTCTTTTTGCTCCGCATTGTGCAGCTTGACGAGAATGCGATATTCATTGCCCGCCTCGCGGTAAGAACTGGCCTGGGTGCCGCCCAGCACTATCTGCAACATGCCGGCGACCTTGGCCACGCTCAGTTTCACGTTGGCGGCTTTGGCGCGGTTGACGATGATGACCTGTTCTGGGTTGCCCACTTCACGGCTCAACTTGATGTCGGCGACGCCGGAAATGTTGGCGATCTTGTCTTTCAGTTGACTGGCAATCTTGTCGCCGATGTCGAGGTCATGGCCTCTTATCTGAATGGAAATCTTGCCGCCTTCGCCGGTGACTCGTCGCATAATCGGCAATCCCTGTCCTGCCTGTGTACGCACGGTGATACCGGGGATTTTGTTCAGCTTGCCGCGCAACTCTATGGCGACTTTTTCACTGGAACGACTTCTTTCGCCAAGAGATTTGAGGACAATGCGCATCTCGCCGGTATATACGCTGCCAGGCCGATAGCCGGAGCCGCCGAGACTGGTCACCACGTTCTTCTTTTCCGGCACTTCGCGGGCGACTATCTCTTCGATGAGCTTGAATCGTTCACTGAGTACTTCGATGCGGGTCGCCACGTCCATTTCCACATTCACCCGCACTTCGCCTTCGTCGGTCTGCGGCATCGCTTCCACGCCGATGTAGGGCACCAGAAAAAAAGTCGCAGCCAGCATGACGACGGTGAGCAAGAGCAAACTTTTAGGATAGTTGAGACTCAACGCCAGGCTTTGTTTGTAACTGTTGTCGAGCGCGTCCAGCAGATAGCCGCTCCATCGGAATACCCAGTCGCGCCATGATTTTCTTGTTTTCTCGCCGTGCGGCTTGAGGATTTGCGCCGTCAGCATCGGCACCAGGGTCAACGCCACCCAGAGCGAACAAAGCAAGGCAAAAGTCACCACATAGGCCAGTTGCTGGAACAACACGCCGGCAATGCCGCGCACGAAGATCAGCGGAAAGAACACCGCGACAGTGGTGAGCGTGCTGGCGATGATGGGCGCGATGACCTCTTCCGTGCCAAGAATGGCAGCCTGTTTAGGTTCCATGCCTCCTTCGTAAAGGCGGCAGATGTTCTCCAGCACCACAATGGAATTGTCTACCATCATGCCCACGCCCAAAGCCAGGCCGCCCAGGGAAACCAGATTTAAAGTGAAATTGTTGAAATAAATCAAGACGAAAGTGGCGATGATCGAAATGGGAATCGAACTGGAAATGATCGCCGTACTGCGGATATTGCGCAGAAACAGCAGCAACACCAAAATTGTCAGGATCGCCCCGTTCATGGCGGAAGAACCGACGTTGGTAATCGAACGTTCGATATATTCGGAGGTGTCTATGATGGGCACGATCTTGATTTGCGGAATATCTTCGTTGATCCTGCCGACCTCTGTCAATACTTCCCTGGCCACTTTTACCGTATTGGTTCCCGATTGTTTCTGAATAGCCAGGCGCATGCCCGTTTCGCCGTTGATGCGGACGATCTGGCGTACTTTTTGCCAGGCGTCCACCACCGAAGCGACTTCGCGCAGCCGGACCATCTGGATGCCATCGGTCGCTACCACGGTATCGCGCAGTTGCTCCAGACTGACATATTCGCCCTGCGTGCGGATGGTGATTTCAACATTGCCTTGGTCTATCTGGCCGGCAGGCAGGGTGACATTGCCGGCGCGGATTTTTTCCACGACCTTGTCGAGCGACAATCCCAACGCCTTGATCTTGTCGGGATAGACCAGCACATGTATCTCTCGCGCCAGACCGCCGAAGATTTCCAGTGAAGCTACGCCGGGAATGCGCTCGATGCGGTATTGCACCTGGTCTTCAATGATTTGCCTTATCTCGATCGGGTTGAGACGGCTGGCAATACCCAAAATCAGGATAGGGAAACTGGCCAGATCGAACTTGCGCAGCATGGGCCGGTCAGCATCATCCGGAAGCTTATTGCTAATGCGATCCAGACGATCACGGATATCGTTGGCGGCGGCATCCAGATCGGTGCCCCAATTGAAACTGACCCGCACCTGGCTGGTGCCCTCAATGGAGGTGGAAGTGACTTTGTCGACACCCGGCACGGCGCTTACTGCTTCTTCGAGCGGGCGCGTTATCAGTTCTTCGATTTCTTCGGCCCCGGCGTTTTCGTAAGTTGTGACGACACTGATGGTAGGCGACGTGACGTCGGGCATCAAATCAATCGGCAGGCGCAGCAGGGAAATAGCACCCAATATCATGGCAATCAATACCGTCATAGTAATGAATACCGGGCGATGGACGGAGAAAGATGCGATCTTCATGGCAGTCCTCTACTTCTTTCGGCCTTCTTGCTTGTCACCGGCAAGCAAGACGCGGGAACCGTCCGCAAGAAGATGTTGGCCCAAAGTGACGATCCAGCCATCGAGGCGCGGTTCCCTCACTTCTATCCATGCCTCTTCCACAATGCCAGAAGAGATGGGAACAAAGCGTGCCTGCATGGTTTCGGCGTTTACCGCAAAGACGCCTTCCTGGTTGTTGCGTTTGGCTAACGCGGTAATCGGCACCACACTCACGTCAACCCGTTCTTCGAACAAAATCTTGACGTTGACGAACATACCCGGTTTGAGCAGCCAGTCCGGATTCGGAATGTGGATTTCGACGCGTGCCTGACGAGAAGTTTCCTTGAGTAACGGGGCTATGTGTTTTACCTTACCTAAAAAAGACCGGACGGGAAAAGCATCGGTGGTGAGAGTGGCATCCTGGCCGATTTTCACTTTGGTGTAGTCGCGTTCGATGACATACATGACGCCTGTGAGAGCGTTGATATCTAAAAGCGAAACGATGGGAGAATTGGCGCTCAACATTGCGCCCTCGTGAACGAAGCGTTCGCCTATTACGCGCTTTTGGTTCTTGTCGGGCCATGCCACTTTGATCTTGGTATAACCCAGACGAATTTTCATGGCATTGAACGCGGCTTCTTTCTGGGACACCTGCGCCTGCGCGACTTTGAGTTTGGCCTGAGCGATCTTGTGTTGAGCGCGTGAGATATCGAGCTGAGAGCGTGAGGTGATATCTCTGCTCCCCAACGATTCCAGGCGTCGCAATTCGCTTTCCGTCATTTCCAGATTGCTTTTGTTTTCTTCGACATTGGCCTTGGCGACGTTGAGTTCAGCCTGCACTTCTTCCACTT
This sequence comes from Planctomycetota bacterium, assembly GCA_020057085.1. Lineage (GTDB taxonomy): Bacteria > Planctomycetota > Uabimicrobiia > Uabimicrobiales > JABWCH01 > JAGVGO01. The sequence goes on from JAGVGO010000179.1 coordinate 4,128, forward strand.
GTTCGACATACTCGTCGTCGTCGAGCAAGGCTATTTCCTGATCGTTCTTTATTTCGTCGCCGATGTTGAGCGCAAATTTTTTCAGCTTACCGGCGATTTTGGGCGCGACCACAAATTGTGATTGCGCTTGCAAAGTGCCGCTGAAATAGCCGAAGTCGTGCATCGTTCTCTTGGCGATGGCAACCACCTCCACCGGTACCGACAGGTCGCGGCCTTTGCTTTTGGGCTGTTTCTTGGCACTTTGCACCTTGAGGTAAATTTGCCAGCCCAATACTCCTAACACGGCGGCCAAAATCAAAAATATCATTATCTTTTTCATGGTGCTCCTGTTTGTGTAAAAAAACCTCATTGCATACATGCCCATTTTTCTTGCATTATAGCAAACTCTCATGTAAAATCAATGGCAAAGAGTACTTTACGCTACACTGACACGGACACGGAGGTAACATGGGAACCTATTTCGCCGGCGAATTTCCCGATTTCTATAAAGAGAGAGACAATGTCTTTGCCGAAGAGATGCCGAAACTGTTTACCGGCCACCTCTACGACCTGGAACGCTTCTGGAATGTCCTTTTCTACACGCGCCATGAGTGCCACAACATCGCCCTCATTTCCCATCGCAAAATGGGCAAGACCACCTTCCTGCAAAGGATGTGCAATCTCCTGTTTGCCGAGCAGGATGAAGTGGTTCCACTCTTTTACAATTTCCTCCAGGATGAAGGCATGGGCGAGAAAAAAAAACTCAAGCTGCAAGATGTGGCCGACGACATGGCATTTACTTTTGCCAAGCAGTTAGCCGCGTTCGTTTTTACCAAGTCGGATTTGGCCGCTTTGCTTGATGAACAAGAGCTTGTCGCCAAATTGACTGAGAGCAACAGTAAAATTGCCCAACACATGCTCTGGCTACTGCAAATTTACCATGAAAATCAAAAAAAACAGACCAGTTTTTATAAAATCATTGGTGTGTTCCGTTTCATACTTTCACTGCTTAATTTTAGCAAAAAACGATGCTTCATGGTCATTGACGAAGCCCAGGAAATGGACGCCTCGGTCTATGACGAAACCGGCGACCTCATTACCTGTTCGCCCGCGCTTTTTGAAATCAACCAGATGACCCACAAGCTCATGCTCGTCCTCTCCGGCTCACAGGTCAGCATGCTGCATTACAACATCCTCGCTCCGGCCATGCGTAACCGTGTCTGGCCACGCACTTTCTTGCCGCTCAAAGAACCAGAAACAAATGAATTAGTTCATAAATTACTGCAAGACCAAAACTACGAAGGCTATGCTGAAATCGGCCAAGATGTCCATTTACTTACTGGTGGCCAGCCGTTTTACGTCCACCAGATTTTTGATCAAACCAATAGTTATTACGCCGATGCCAAAGGCAAAGCAAAATCTTTCGCCAGTTTCCAGGAACTCCAGGAAGCCTTCGATTTCGAGGCCAAAGATACAGCAGGGCTTATCTTCAAGTACTGGGATGCCCACTTTGAGCGCAACGCCACAAAACTCAATTGCGACGGCGACCAGCCGGGGCTTACCGCCCGTATCCTGTACTACATTGCGCGACGTAATCGCGAGCAGTTGCGCAACCCCAACCCACCGGAATCGCCTGACATTGTTAATTTTGAAGACATCATGCACGACCTGAATCTGACTATGGACGTGGTGATGGAGAAAGCCAAACAACTGCGTGATGCCGATTTTCTTTATGCCGACATGCAGGCAACACGGGTAAGCTACATCACTGACCATGTCTTACCTTTGTTTTTGCTGGAAAAATACTACAAGAAGATTCTGGACAACCCAACGATCAAGGGGAAAAACGCAGAGCAGTCGAAATATATGGAATTGGTGGCTCTGGATGACAAAGTAGCGACTATCGTAAAAAAACAAGCAGTGCAAGAGAAAAAAATTGCCGCCGTCCGCCAGACGATCAAAAGCCACGACAAACGTATCCGCCGACAAGACCGCGATCTTAGCATAATCAAGGGCGGCAAGCTGGAAGCAGAAATAGCGCAGGTGATCCGCAAAGGGCACGCTATGTTCAGCTCCTACCAGGACTGCGAACTTATGAAAATTCATATCCCGCAGCCTGGAAGCAAAGGCGAAGTTTACGAGATTGATTTGTTCGCACCGGCGCACAAAGTGGGGAGGAAAACGATACCGGCACTGGCCATCGAAGCGAAGAACCTCCAAGGCAAAGTGTACATCGCTGAAGCAGAGCGATTTGTGGCCAAAATCTCAGCATTGAAATCGGTACACAGGCTCAAGAAAGTGACCGCCTATTTTGTGAGCCGCAAGGGCATGTCTCACAACGCAGCGGAATTGCTCACGCAAAATGGCATACAAGTGGTGGTAGCACAGGAATTAGGGATTGCTTGACAGCTCTTCGTGAACGCTACAACATTCTCATTTCTTTATATGGCGCACACGGTTTGTTGTCGAGCTTGGCCTGCATAAACATCACCTGTTCCTGATAAAAAGCTTGTAAAAACAGGCTGGTGAGTTTGATTTTCAACCCCACACCCTCAGTCTCCGAGTATTTGCTGACCGTCGGACTCGACCACACATAATTTGAAACGGCTGTCGTTACTGCTTTGATCACATCTTTGGCATTCTGGTCCGCTTTATCCCGATAGAATGGAGGAATCCTGAATTCTCCTTGGCGATTAGGCCGGCCGGGGTCGAAACGAGATCTTTGCAGCACGTTGTATAATGTGAATGCCTGACCGGCAGCCACTTCTTGTGCTTTTGTCATCGGTGGCGGCTCGTAATCATCTTCTTCTACCGGTTGCACGGGTTCGCGCTGTGCTTTGTGATAAGCCTCCAGGCTGCTTGCAAGCATAGTTTTGACCGTTGCTGGAAAATTGCCATATTTTTGTGTCAGCAGCGACAGCGTTTGCAAAAACCATTCATGTGCAGGAGTCGGGTAACTGATGGCACGATCGGGCGTAGGTGGAACATGAAGGGCAATATCTTCTACCCAGGTCTTCTGTTCCAGGTTCTTCTGTTTCATGAGTTCCTTGTATGTGTTGTACCCTTCCAGATCGAACACCACATGTAAAGGAATGCGGAAATAACAGATGCCTGGCCCATCCGGATCGTTTTTGTTGATGTTGCGCACATAACCAGGTACTTCTTTCCTGTCGTCCAGCCTGAGCAGGCCTATTTTAATGGTATCTAACATAAAGCATAACCCATGACTATCATTTATGGTTTAAGAAATCTTTTGGCACCATAGCCAGGTAATGCAAAGACAGCTCGTGCGTCGTCATCGGAATACCGTAAACCGCCGACAAATTTGCGGCAGTCATAACTTCCTGTGGCAAACCGGAAAATTTGATCTGTCCCTTTTCCAACATGAAAATGTAGTCGGCAAACCAATAAGCAATCTCCGGATTGTGGAGCACTGCTATGACTGTGAGCCGCTCTTGTTGCGATAACCGGGCAATCAATTGCAAGATACGTACCTGATTGTAAATATCAAGATGGACATTAGGTTCGTCAAGCAATAGAATGGGCGTACGCTGTGCCAGAGCGCGTGCCAGGAGTACCATCTGGCTCTCTCCACTGCTCAGTTCCGACACCTTTTTATCGGCATAACCAGACATACCGACTAGCGCCAGAGTTTCACGGCTAATGGCTATATCCTTTTCGCGTAACACATTGAAAAAATTCAAATGGGGAGTGCGCCCCATACTAACGATATCCAGTACGCTGTAAGGAAAAATATAGTGTGTCTGCTGGCGCACTACAGCCACTTTTTTGGCAATCTGGCGGTGGCTCAATTGAAAGAGCTGTTCTTTGTGCAGCGTAACATTGCCTTGTTGCGGGTAGAGTGCACCATAGATACATCTGAGCAACGTGCTTTTGCCTGAGCCGTTACGCCCCAGAATTACCGATATCTGTCCTGCCGGAAAATGTACGCTCAGATCCTTGAGTACCGGCTGTTGGTTCGGATAGGCAAAACTGATGTTATCTATCTCTACCATTGCCCCCATCCTTTGTCTCGCTTCCACAGTAATAAATAGGCAAAAAACGGTGCGCCCAGGAGTGAAGTGAGAATGCCGATCGGAATCTCCTGGGTGGATATGGTGCGTGCCAGCGTGTCAATAATCACGAGAAAGACCGCACCGAGCAACATAGAGAACGGCAGCGAATGCGTATGGTTAGGACCGACCAGAATGCGGCTGAGATGTGGCACGATAAGTCCAACCCAGGCAATGACGCCGGTGATGGAGATCGTGGCGCCGACGATAGCAGTACTACAGCCGATGAAAATGATGCGCATGGTACGTACCGGCACGCCTAGCGCAGTCGCTTCCTCGTCGCCCAGGGAAATGACATTGAGATTGCGGCGTAAAGCCAGCATGACGAGGAGCCCTGAGACGACAAGCGGTGCTGCCAGGTACACATCTTCCAACGTAGCGTCGCTAAGGCCGCCCATGATCCAGAAAATGATCCGAGGCAGTTTCTGGAACGGGTCTGCCACATATTTGACAAAAGACAACAGCGCACTGAAAAATGAAGAAACGACGATGCCCGACATGACGAGCATCATCACCGGATGACCATTGCCAAGAGTTGCCATCTGGTAGGAAACGAATACCGCCAGCGTGCCGAAACTGAAAGCGCAGAGTGATACGAACAACGGATGGTTGATCGGTGAAAGAATGGCTATTGCGGCTCCCAGGCAGGCACCGGAAGAGATACCGAGAATATCGGGTGATACCAAAGGGTTGCGAAACAAACTCTGGTATACCGTGCCGGATGCCGCCAGCGCAGCTCCCACCATGAGTGCCAGAAGTATGCGCGGCAAACGCAACACGAGAATGACATGCAGGTTACGCGGCAGGTCGTCCCACACGAGAGTGTATCTGCCGATGGCAAGCGAGCCAAGAGTTGCGACAATGGTCAACAAGACAATGCTGAAGTATAGCGAAAATTTCACGCAGCATCCTTTATTTCTTGAGCCTATCGGATTTGTCAGAGGTTGACAGACTACGGTACGACAGGCCGTAGACCGCCTGGTAGAAGTGCTCTTTTTCCGCATCGATGTCTATATCCTGGAACAGGTGCGGATGGCATAAAAGGGCCAGCCACAGAATGCCGAGGGCGACATCAGGACCAGGAAAATCCCATGGCATCACGGCATCGGGTATACGATAGACTTTGCCCGTTTTTATGGCGGCAAGCTGCGCAAAACGGCTGTCTCGCATGATCGCCTCTACAGTATAGACCGCTTGTTGGCTGGTGACGATGATGTGAGGATTCCACTCCATGAGCTGTTCGGCGGAAACAACTACCCAACCACCGATTTGCACATCCACTACGTCACGGGCTCCGGCGCGCAAGATCATCTCATGCTGCAACATTGTTTGTGAGTGAGTAGTGAGCAAACTGCGATTGGCCGCAAAATAGACCTTCATCGGCTGTACCGACGGATGTTGCTCTAAACGGGAAGAGACAAGTTGCAGCAACCGGTCCATCTCGGCGGTAACCGCATGAGCGCGTTCGCTTACCCGAAGAGCGACCGCCAGCGACCGCAAAGATTCCTTGATATCGCTCACGCTCTCCATGTTCACCACCTCACAGGCTATACCGAACTGTAAAAGTTTCTGCCGGTTACGTTCGGCATCGGCGACGAGAAACATAATGACGAGTGAGGGATTGAGGGAGAGAACGGTTTCCATGTTGATACCGTTGAGTTTGCTGCCGACTACGGTAAGTTTGTCGATATCAGGGCGCAGCGTCCGATATACCGGTACCTGCTGCGTATTTTGTGGAATACCGATCAGGTAGGGATGGAGTCGCAGGGCAAATATCAGTTCCATGGCCGGGCTGTAAGTGGCTATAATCCTCGGTGCAGAAGGCGGCGAAGCAGGTGCCTTCGGGTTGCATCCTGTCAGCAGCCAAAAGATGGCAAACAACAGATTGCACCATCTGAAGATACGCTGCCACAGGGTGATGTTTTGCGCAGCTGAGAGACCTTCCTTGGCCTCAGTATAGGCAGCGTCCAGCTCAATGGCATGACGGAAAGAGGCGATAGCGGCATTTTTGAGGCCGAGCGAAAGCTGGCAACAACCCATCTCGCACCATAGAAATGCCGAACTGGTCTGCGTTTCCAACGCTTTCTGCAAAGAACGTAGCGCCAGGTTGAATTTGCGATGGTAGCGGTAGCTCCTGCCGATGCAAAGATGGATGAACCACGCCTGGCTTTTCTCGGTAGCGTAGGCGGCTTTCCAGAAACAATGTTCGCAGTTTTTTTCGCCGCCGGAGAGCAGCACATTGCCGCGTGCGAACCACACAAAAGGGTCGTTGCCGGGCATTTTGACGACCGCATCCGAGAGCGCCATGGCTTTGCTGAGGCTGTTCATGCGCGCATAAGCCAACGCTTTGGCAGAAAGCAGTTGCGGATGATCCTTGTATTTTTCGAGCGCCTTGTCGCTCCAGATCACCGCCTCTTTAAGCTCGTCCAGCTCGATCAGAATGCGCACCTGGCCAAACCAGGCAGCCAGTACCTCAGTGTTGAGTTCGAGTGCGCGAGAATAGGCACGCAGCGCCGGTTCGAATTTACCCTGTCTGAATAACTGTTCGGCCTGTGCCAGATAGTAGCTATCGGTACGATTCTGATCCAGTACATGTTCGGACTGCTTACTCTGCTCCGCCGCCTTCTTTTTTTGTTCCTTGCTTTCAAATTCCAGATTGGTAAAGCGACTCATACAACTCCTTGTTTTTTACAGCGACTACACCGCCACTTTTGCTGCCTTGCGCAATCTGCCGTACTCTTCCGAAATGTGATACAGCACGAGGTCGTTCACCGGTTCGATTTTGCAGAGGTCGCCGAGAGACATCTTGCCCGGTGTAATCCATTTGCCGCTCTTTTGCAAAGCCCACAGACGGTACATCAGGTAAATACTGGCTTCCAGTGAATCGGTTACGAGAAGGCCACAACGATTCGAGGCCAGCTCGACCTGTTTGCCGTAGAGTGCGAACTCTTCCTTGGCCATCTCTTTCCAGATGTCCGCTCTTTCTTCCAAAATCTTCCTCGCTTTGCGCGACAGATGCCAGTTGATTTTCTTGAGCAGTGCCTCGTCTTCTGGCGTACTGGCCGTGCCTTCTTTGACAAAGGATTCGCGGGTGACACGGAAGTAACGTTTGAGTTCGGCCTCGTCCAGACACAGCAGCAATGTCTGCCTGGTCGCCACGTAGAACATATGTTTGGCGAGCAGGAATTGTAGTTCCACGTCACTCGCTTCGAGAACTCCCTGGCCGACGATCATGCTCACCGGCTGCGTGTTTTCGACATAGATGCGGTAAGCTTTTTTCGGCAGCACGTACAGGTCCAGCTCGGCAATTTTCATCATTTTGCGCAGGCGCTCAGCATGCTGCCACAACTGCGGGAAGCCAGCGGCTTCGCCGGTTAGACGGTCCTTGCGTTTTAGGCCGTATTTCTGTTCCATTTCCACCGGATACACCTTGACCATGTGTTCGCTCGTCACCGCCATAATTTCGCGGTAAACGCCGCCACGATTCACCATCGTCTGCAGCAGGTGCTGTTCAGGATCGAGTTCCTGCAGTTTGAGCGGAGTGATATTCTTCAAAAAGTTTTGTTCTTCAGGAATCACATTGTCAAGCAGTTGCAACATGCGGCAGGCGCGCAGCGCACGGTCGTTGTGCGCCAGATCTTGCGAAATTTTGTAGAGTGCGCGGTAAGACGATATGCGCAGTGGCTCACGCTGCAGCAGGAACAGATGTTCGCGTACGGCTTCCTCCTGCGAACCAGGATATTTGGCCTTGATGTTGGCAAGTGCCGCGTGCGCACCGACATGATCGCTTTCCAGCTCCAGAATTTTCTCGAATTCATCAATGGCGTGTACTTCGTCTTTGAGCTTTTCGGCATAAACCGTACCAAGGCTGAGGCGGATAGGGATAGACGCCATCTTGTTGTCGTTGGGCAGATTGTCGAGGAAGGCGCGGTAATTCTCTGCCAACTCATGCCATTTTTCCTGTTTCTCCAAAATGGCGGCAATGCCCTGGATGGCAGGCAGGTAACCGGGATTGGCAGCGAGTGACTCCTGGTAGAGCTTGATCGCTTTGTCCGGTTCATTGCGCCCGTCCACCTGGATACGTGCGATGAGGCAGCGATTGGCTACCTTGTCAACCACATTTTCGAGGCAAGTGTAATGCTTCTCGAGCCACTCCTGGGCATTGTCCCAGTCACTGATGGCCATGTAAAGTTCACCCAGCTTGCGCAGTATCTCAGGGTCTTCCACACCGAGCGAAAATGCCTTGAGAGATGTTTCGATGGCGACCTGATGCTTATGCAGTTTGGTCTGCACATCGGCGATCGTGAGTAGCGTCTTGCGCCGTTCCTGGAACGAAGATGCCTCGCTCTTTACCACCATTTCCAGATACTTGAGCGCCTCTTCATGTTCCTGTCGGTCAAGGTGGAGCTTCGCCAGCGCGGAGATGATGCTCATATCTTCCGGGTGGTCGCGCAACACCTTGCGGTAGTTGGCGATGGCGTCTTCTTTGACACCAAGTTTTTCCTGGATTACGGCCAGACGATGCATCACTTCCACTTTGTCCTCGACTGCCGGATGCTGGTTGATCTTGCTATAGATGTTGAGAGCCTCCTGCCACTGCGTCTTGTCAAAGCCCCACTGCGCACGCTCGAAATAGAGGTTGCCTAGCGCCATGAGGGCATCGAGGTTGCTATTCTGCGCGTCGAGTGAGCTGTTGTAGCGGGTGATCGCCTCATCCTTCTTGCCCAGTTTTTCTGCAGCATAGCCCCATTTGTAATAAATTTTCGAGCGTTTTTCCGTTTCCTGTTTATCCATGAGCAGAATCAGTCTGCCTAGCAGGTTTTCCGCCTGCGCCCATTCGTTCTGCACGCACAGTATATCAGCCATGGCCTCGACCGCTACCGTAGATTTGGGATCAATGTCGAGAGCGACCTGGAATGCTTCCTTGGCTTTCTGGACCAGCCGCAATTTGCTCTGATAGAGCGAACCGAGGTCGGTGAGGGCCGCCACCTTGTCCTGCGGGTCTTTGATATACTGTATTTCAAGCGAGATATACTTGACCGCCTGCGTCCAATCTTCGGCGAGGATGGCAAGTCCGGTGAGCGCCTTGATCGCCTTGCGCAGATCGGGCTGACATTCGATGGCCTTGAGGAACCACTCTTTGGCCTTGGACGAATTGGTGAAACGGTCACGTTCCATGATACCGAGCCGATAGCACAACTCCGCCTTCTCCGCCTGCTCGCTGATTAGGTTAAATTCGCGCAGACAGATTTGCGCCAGATCCTCCCATTTTTTCTTGCGCAGATAGAGCCAATCTATTTCTTTGAGTACGTCGAGTCGGTCAGGGTCAAGCTGCAAGGCTGCGACAAAGGCTTCAATGGCATGATCGGGATCGTCCAGCTCTTTCTCGTAAATCGTGCCGAGGTGGATATAGAGTTGCAAGCGATCTTTGTCGTTGTTGCAAAGCTCCAGTTTTTGCTGCAGGAGTTCTGTCATAGAGCGTGCCTGCCCCAGGCTCTTGTACAAAGCTTCGAGAGCAGACAGCGCCTCGATCACCGGTTCGAGTTCGAGGATGTGGCTGAACGCCTGGATAGCGGAATTGGCATCGCTGAGCTCGTCGCGGTAGACGGCGCCGAGTTCGAGATAAATGCGAATTTCTTCCGCCTTGTCCTGGCGATTATGGGTATCGTCAATCAACAGTTTGTAGACGGAAATCAATTTGTCCCACGCCTGATGTCTCTTGTAGAGACCCGAAAGTGCACGGATCGAGGCGATGTCGTCGGGCTTGAGTTCGATTAATTTTTCGTAGGCGCGCATGGCCTGTTCCTCTTCAAACAGGCGGCATTCCCACACTTCACCTATTTCGCGGTAGAGAGCGATGATGCGCTCTTGTTCGCTCACAAGCTGAATCTCTTTCTGGTTGAGAGCAATCAGCTTCTTGTAATAGCCCCAGGCGCGGTAGAGTGTCTGCAGTTTATGCACGAGTTCCAGGTCGCGTGGGGCAATGTCGGCGGCGAATTCGTAGTATTTGATAGCCATGTTGCCCGAGTGCAGCTCTTTGTCATAAATTTCACCCATCTTGTTGTAAAGATCGAGCAAGCGGTCCGGTTCGGTCAATATCTCACGTTTCTTGCCGAGGATGGCGATGAGTTCTTTCCACTTGCTCTGTTGTGGCAACAACTGTTCCAGGCATTCGATGGCCTCTATCTGATCGGGTTGCAACTTGAACACCTTGAGATAGACGTCCACCGCCTCATCGGTGTTGTTGAGCTGTCGCCACACGATATTGCCCAGAATGAGCAGCTTGGGTACCAACTCTTCGCGTTTTTCGGTGACGCGGATATCTTTTTTGAGAATATCCACGAGCCCCTCGTAGTCACCGACTTCTTGCTGAATACGCATGATCCTTTCTGCGGTAGCACGGTGGAAACCGTAGCCCATCACACGCAGGTAACAGGTAAGAGCCTGGTGCGGCATGCCGAGCTTCTCTTCCCATATTTCTCCCATCTTGAGACACAGCGGCGGTTGCCGCTTTTCTTCTACCAGCGATGTTTCAATGCCAAGGAATTCCACGGCATCGCCCCAGTGCTGCTGTTGCTCGAAAATTTTGCGCATACCGCTCACTGCCGCCAGATTTTTGTTGTTCATGCTGTAGGCAATCTGATAGGCAAGCAATGCCTGCTGCTCGTTCTTGAACTCTTTTTCCCACAGCTCGCCGATCTTGAGATAAAGTGTCTCGACCTCGCCTTTGTTGCGGCTAAGCTGCGCCGCCAGGGTATACAGGTTGATGAGTTCCTCCCACTGTTTGAGGATGGTGAGGAGTTTTACCAGACTCGACAGCGATTCTTTGTGCGCCGGATCCAACAAGACCACTTTCTGATAACATGCCACCGCTTCCGGCAGTTTTTGCAAGGAGGTGTAGAGTTTACCGCTCTCGGCATAAAGCCAGATCAGTCGGTCACGAGCCGTGTCGGCTTTGAGATGCGTAGTTTCTTGCAGATACAGTTCGACCAGGCGTGCCGTCTCTTCGGTGCGGGTATACAAGGTTTCCAGGCGGACGATGGCAGAGACTCGATGGGCATCCAGTTTAAGTGCCTCTTCGCCGTGTAAAATGGCCTTTTCCAATTGCTCGAGCTTACCGTCGTAAATTTCTATCAACTCTTCGTGCAATGGGATCAAATCGTAGGCGGAGGAGATGAGTAGTACCTCTTTTTCCAATATCTCGGCATACTTCGGCCAGCGCTCACGTTTCTTGAGCAGCATCTTGAGACGGCGTAGTATCGGCAGGCTGGTCGGCCTTGAGAGATGTGCTTCCGAGAAATGTTCGATAGAGACATCCACTTCCTGCAGCTTTTCTTCCATGAGGGAGGCAAGCTGGAGATGGATGGCGATCAGGCGGTTTTTGTCCTTTTGCAGCTCGAGTTCGCGGAACAACATGGTCTGCAGTTCTTTGTACTTGTTTTGCTGGTCGTACAAATCTTCCGAACCGCGGATCGCGCTCAAATTGTTGGGATCGAGCTGGAAATCGAGAACCGCCTGGTAACTCTGGATTGCCGCCTCGACATTGTCGAGCTGAAAACGCTGGATTTCAGCACATTCGAGGTGCAGAAAGATACGCCGCTCTCGCTCAATATCCGGCTGTGCCTGCTCTGCCTGGTAAGCCCCAAGTAGTTCGGCGTAGCGATTCTCCATGCGATAAATGTTCTGCAGCCCATGTATCGGCTTGATATTGTACGGTTCGAGTTCGTGTACCTTGTCATAATATTTGATAGCCTCGGCATTGTTCTTGAGTTCGCTCTCCCACACTTTGGCCATCTGATAATAGATTTGCGCCAATCGTGTACTCTCTTTGGTGAGCACGATTTCGCCCTGATAGAGCGCCAGGAGTTCCTGCCATTTGGCCAGCCGTTCGTAGATTTTTTCGAGGGCACGCCGCGCCGGCATAAAACAGGAATCGAGTCGCAGTCCATCCTTGAGACAACTTTGTGCCTTGTCGTCGTTGTGCAAATAATCTTCCCACACCTTGGCGCACAACAATGCCAGTTCTTTCTGTTTCTCGACCGGAGACACCTGAATCTGTCTTTCCCACAACCGAATGAGCTCAGGGTATGCCTTGCTAAAGCTGTAGATCGTGGTTAGCGTCTCGTAGGTCTTGAGGTGGTCGGGCGCAATCTGCAAAATCTGTTCGAAGCTGGCGATGGCGTTTTTGATGTCCTGCAACTGGTTCCAATACAGGTTACCTTTCTCGAAGAGCAGTGTCACTCGCTCGGCGGGTGTCTGGATCAGGGACAATTCACGATCAATGCTCCAGATAACCTGGGTGGGGATTTGCACCTTGTAGTACAGGCTGCGCAGGGCACGGATGGTGGCGAGATGTTTGGTGTCGAGTTTCAATACCCACTGGTAATTCTGGATTGCTTCCAGATAACGCATCAGCTTTTCTTCACATATCTCGGCCATCTGGATGTACAAACTCTTCTTTTTTTCGTTGTCACTCATGAGCTGGGATTCTGTTTTGAGTACGGCGACAAGTGGTTCCCACAGCGAGAGTTTTGGGTACAGCTCTTTGAGTGCGTATATTGCCTGCATGTTGGCTTTGTCGAGCGAGAGAATATCGTTGTAAACCTCCACGGCCTGGGTCGGAGCATTCATGTGATCACGATAGATGGTGGCCAGATCGAAGCACAAGCGAATGATCTCCACGTTCTGTTCGAGCAACGCGATCTTTTTCTGGTACATGGCAGCAAGTTCAGCCCAGTTCTGTTGTCCATGGTAAATCTTGATGAGGCGATCTATGGTTTCCATATTTTTGGCGTCGAGTTTGACCACCTGGGCGTAACATTCGATGGCTTTTTCTTCCTGGTGCAACTTTTCTTCCCAGATGCGGCCACAGGCAAAAGCCAGAAAAATCTGCTGTTCAGGATCAGATGCGGCCACATACTCACGCAAATAGATATCGGCAAGGGCCGTGTAATCCTCGCATATTTTGTAGAGATTGGCCAATTTTTTGAGCGCCGCCATGTTGTAGAGATCGCTGTCAGCCACCTTGCGAAAGGCAAGGATAGCCTGGGTTTTGTCCTGCAACTTATCTTCCCAGATGCTGCCCATGCGGAAATAGAGCTTTCGCGTTTCCTCTCCGACCTTGCTCAACTTGGCCTTGGCGTCGAGAATCTGTACCAGATTGCGGTCGTCTTCGGTTTGCACATACAGTGCTTCCAGCGCATCGAGAATATCGCTCCGGTTATTGTTGAGATGACGGGCTTTCTCGAAATATTGAATGGCACTTTGCGCATTGTTGAGTTTTTCCACATAGATTTGTGCCGTGGTCTTGTATCGCTCGATTAGCGTAGCATCGTCCCAGGTGAAGATTTCGCTCTCTTTTTGCCATATCTGCACATATTTGCCCCAGTTCTCTTGTCTGGTGTACAAATCTTTGAGACCGGCGATGGCCGCCTTGTTGTCGTATTCGAGTTTCATGGTGTCGAGCAGATGTCTCTCTTCCTCACGGTCGTTGTTGAGTTTGCGATAAGCCTGATAAAGATTGCTGTGCAGCTCGATTTGTTCTTTCATGTCAATGGTAAGCTCAAGCTGCTTTGCTACCAATTCTACATAGAGCAGCCATTCGCCCTGTGCCTGATAGATAGCGGCAAGTGACTTGATGGCTTCCAGGTTGCGGCTGTTGGTGGCAAGCACGCGTTTAAACGATTCGACCGAGGTGTTGATGTCGCCGATTTTGTCACGATACAGGCGGGCCACTTCCAGATAGCCATGCTCGCTGCGTTTGGCATCGAGCTGGATGATACTCGTAATCGTCTTGATGAGTTGCGGATAATCTTCAGTGCGAGCATAAAATTCACGAAGTTTCTCCCAGATTTCCAGATTGTTCGCGTCTATTTCCAGTGCTTTGTAATAATAAGGAATGGCATCCTTTTCCTGGCCGAGCTTTTCCTTGAGAATTTCGGTAATCTTAATATAGATGGGTATACGTTGTGCCGGTTTACTGACGATACTGCTCTCTTTGTTCAAGGTGTTGACGAGAGCGGGATAATCTTCGAGTGCCAGGTAAAGTGTTTTCAGGTTATCAATGGTCGCCATGTGTTGTGGGTATTTTTGTGTCACCTGTTCATACACTTTGGCTGCCGCTTCTAAATCTTTACGGTCGCGGTGGATATTGGCAATACTGCTGTAAATCGCCAGTTTTTGTACGTCGTCGCTGACAATCTCGATCTCTTCGTAATAGTTCTCTATCAATTCCTTGGTCTTATTCTGTTTGACGAGGAGTGCCTGCACGATTTTGAGCAATTCCAGGTTGTGTCTGATCTGATAGGCCGCCGTATACCAGCGGATAGCCATATCATAGTTCTGCATACGGTCTCGCGCCAGGAGGCCGATTTTACAGTAGAGATCCGCCTGGGCGTTCTTGTCGGGAATGAGCTTGGCCTCTCTTTCGTAGACATTGGCAAGTTTACCCCAGTCTTCCAACTGCGCATACATCTCTTCCAGCATCTTGAGAATGTTGATGTTTTCGCCGAGAGTCTGGATTTGTTCGTAACATTCGGCTGCCGCAGCGAAATTTTTGAGGTTGCCTTTGAGTATGTTGGCCATCTTGAGCAAGAGGGCGATCTTCTCCTGTCGTTCTTGCACGAGAGGCGTCTGGCGTTTGAGCATCTCGACCACATAATCCCATTTTTCGACGCGGCCATACAAGTTTTCCAGCGCGCGCATGGCAATCAGGTTGTTAGGTATGAGCTGGAGTACCTGCACATAAAACTGGATGGCTTTCGGCCAATCCTGCAGTTCTTCCTGGCACAACAAGGCACACCGTTCCAGTATTTTGGCGCGAAAATTGGGATCGGGCGATGTGCTCAAGCGCACCTGATAGAGTTCGAGCAGTTTGTCCCACTGGCGGTCTTCATAGTACAACTCTTCGAGTTGCCGTAGAGCTTCTTCGTGGGTCTTGTTGATGTCGAGAATCTGCTGCAAACATTTTTTCGCCTCCGGCCGGTTTTGCACGCGGTTTTTCCAGATGGGTGCCATTTTGAGCAGTATGGCGATGCGCAGACTGCTATCCTGGAAATAACTCATTTGCTTTTGCAGAATGTCGAGCGCCTTCTGCCAGTTTTCTTGACCCATATAGAAATTGGCCAGAATATCGCCATATTCTTTTTTTTGCGGATGGAGGGCAAACGCCTGCTGGTAGGCGAGGAGCGCATCTTCTTTGTTGCCAAGACGTTTTTCGTGGAGGTCGCCGCTCTTGAAATAGAGATGGGCCGCCTCATTGGGGTTTTCTCGTTTGATACTGTCTGCGCGAAACTGGTACAACTCCGACAACTGCTTCCAGTTGTGCGACAGAAAGTATTGTTCCTCCAATCCTTTGAAGGCTGCAAGATCGCGGGGATTGCTCTTCAAAATATCCATCAGCTTTTTTAGAGACATCTCGCCGGTGTCCATGGTTGCTCTCCGTAAAAGAACAGGCTCTAGCGAATGAAACTAGCTATTATTATAACTTACCTTTCGCGTAAAAAATAGTCAAAAAAAACGGATTTTTTTACGAAAGCAGATCGGCAACCGACAAAAAAAACACCGCCAGGGGTTTTGGCCTTGCGGCCTACTCAAGCTGGCGATGTTCGGGCTATTCGGGTGAACAAGGTTACTGGCTTTTGCCCTGCTTTTGCAGCTTGCGGATTTCTTCTTTGGACACGCAATAGAGTTTAGAAAAAAATATAAAAAACGTTTGTAATTGAGTAAATATAAGTATTCGGTGCGTATTGAAGTGGGTCTCATGTTTGATGTCTGTGCAAAAATTCAAAATTTTGCCTGCCGCGAATGCGGCAAAGTGATAAAACCTGGCACTAAAGTGCCAGGAGATGGGCATTCCAGAGGATATTTGCCATTTATGGCAATGGAACCAGGCTTCCTGCGCCCATACTGGGCGCAAATCATTGTACTGCCTTGTTCCTGGCACTAAAGTGCTCACTTTTATACACGATTTTTACAAGTATAGTAGTAGCATTTTATTACAGACGATGATATGCTAATAATTCGAGCG
>JAGVGO010000237.1 GCA_020057085.1 Planctomycetota bacterium
CCTCACTTACAGAGCTACGGCTATGCCGCGTTCGTCACTCCTTGCTCTTGACCAAAATCTCTGCGCAAAATTGGTATTTTCTTTTTTTTCAGCCGCCTATGCCTCTTTTTGTATTTCCAACAAATACTGTTTGCGACGCATGTACCGCCACGAAATATAGCCCAAACCGACCACCACCAGGAAGAGGGGCAGCAACACAAAGTGGAGTGCTTTCCAGAACGATCGCTGGCCTTCGCTTGGACGGTTGATGCCGCGATCCACCATGTTGCGCGAACGGATACTTACGAGTTCTCCGCTCAATGCCAGCGTTTCGATGCTGTTGCTGAACAAGGTGATGGTGTTGCGGATGAGCTCTTTTCTGAAGAGCTGGGCGCAGCCGACCAAGAGCAGTTTTGCCGGCTTGGCCGTCACCGTCTTGACCGGGGGTTCGGGTTGATCGTCTTTGTCGTCTTCAGGCTCCGGCGGCATACCAGGTTCTGTTTTTGCCTTTGGCCATTTCGGCCTGGCTTGCTCTTTGTAGATGTCTGGAAACTGGCCTTCCAGCATGATCATGAGCGGATACTGGCTGCCACTCACCGGCGGCTGGACATCGCTTTCGCTCAATTGCTTGCCTGCCGCTGCCTTCCAGGCATTGGGGCTGGTACTCAACAGGGTAGTGACCTTGAGCTCCGGTTTCTTTTCCTTCAATTCGAGCGCAGTACCCCACAAATATGGGATTTGCTGCGATCTGCTGACAAGCGCAGAGTCGCTGTTCATGTTCTGCTGCATGACCATGATATGCGTGGGCAGATTGATCGGTGTGCCCATGCCGAGCATCGCCGCGAGCGGATTCGACGGATCCGAGAAGGTGATGGGAAAATAGTTCACATCCATCAGTATGGCATCGTCCACGCCGATACCATAACGACTCAGCCAGTCGTTCACTTCCGGCTTTTCGTCGTTTTTCTGCAGCGAAAGCCCGTTGCGGTCAACGTTGTAGTTGAAATTGTAGGTCTGCACCGCGAGCATCACATTTTTGCCGCTATGGAGGGCGCGAGCCACTTCCCATTTTTGCCGTTCGTTGAATTCACGGGGATTGATGACCACCAGTGCATCGTACTCGTCGGGCAACAGTTCTTTCTTGTTGAGAGCAATGCGTTTGACTTCGTAGCCGTCATGTTCGAGGAATTTTTCGAGCGGCTGGTACGGATCCTCTTCCGGCGGCAAGGGCTTCCCCATCTGCATATAGAGCTGCCGCATGTAGGCCGGCATAGCGTTGCTTTCTTTGGGAGCGATGAGCGCGATCACCGGTTTCTTGTCACGTGCCAGACGTTGGACATTGCTCACCAGTTGGTATTCGAGATCGGCGAGATTCTGCGGCATGATGCGCGGCAAAATTTCTTCTTTCTTGTCGAGATAAGCAATACCTAACGAAGAGTAGACGAGCCTGGTAGTTTCCTGATCCTGTTGGAATATTTTTACCGAAAACGGCTGCACACCCTTGTCCAGCAAATGCTCTTCTACCGATTTGTCTTGCCTGGTCTTGATGTACTCTGCATAAGCCTCTTCGAGGAGGCTACGGTTGAGCACGGCGACCTCACGCTCCTGCACGTTCTGTTGCAACATGCGTTTCGTCTTGTCACTAAGCCGCACACCGGCAAAGCGTTTCTCGTCGTAGAGGCCGGACGACTGGACGACCCGGTTGAGGTCGTCTACCACCATCCTCAGCATGTCCTCGGCAGCGATCTGCTGGTTTTTCATGTATTGCTGTGTTTCCGTTGACAACTGCGAACGCAGATAACTAGATACAGGATCGCTACTTTGACGTAGCTGCGCGAGAAACTCCCCAGCATTCTTGATATCGCTCACGCTCAACGAATCTTCGCCGCCCTGGTTCACTCTTTCGAGCAGCTTACGGGCGCTCAACGGGATTACCTGATATTCGAATTTGTTATTGCCGGCAATCTTCATCTCATTCAGCTTGTCGATGACATTCTGCTGAAGGTCCTGGAATTCGGTCGGCATATCTTCTTTAGGCGTGACGTAAAAATTCACCTTGACCGGCACTTTGAGCTTCTGGATAACCGTCTTGGTGGCATTGGCAAGGGTGTGGATATTGCCCTCGGTGCAATCGAAACGGCCTAGTGCCAGATCAGAGGCAATGAGGTTGAAAGTAATACCGATAGCTAGGCACAGAATAAGGCTTGTGCCAAATGCTGCCGAGGCGTTTGGTCGGCTGCGCCCTTCCAGGAAAAAGCCGTTCAAGAACAAAAAGAGCGAGCACCAGATAAAGAAATAGATGAGGTCAGGCATAGCGATGATGCCGCGCGTAAACGTCTCGTAGTGGGACGTGACGCCGAATGTTTTTTTGATCGCCGTGCCTAGTCCCGTTTGCCAGCCATCGAGGATAGTGGCGATGAAATCGGTGCCAGAGAGAAAGAACAGGAAGCAAGCGGCGAGCGACAGCACGGCGGCGATGATCTGGTCACGTACCAGCGCCGAAAGAAAAATACCGACGGCGAGAAAAAAAGCGCCGATGAACACGGCACCGAGATAGGATGTTATGATGACACCCCAGTCCGGCTTGCCGCCGAGCAAACTGATCATCAGCGGAATAGTGGCGGTGCCGAGTAAGGCAATGAGAAAGAAGGCAAAGCTCGCGGTAAATTTGCCGAGCACCAGTTCGAACGGCTTCATCGGGAAGGTGAGCAGCATCTCGATGGTGTTTTCCTTGCGATCCTCGGCCCACAGACGCATGGTGATGAGCGGAATCAACACACAGAGCAGGAAGGGTAGAAAGTTGAACATCTGCCGCATCTCGGCCCGCGGATAGGTGAAAAAAGGTGTAATGAACAAGACGTTGTTGATGAGCAGAAATACGATCAGATAGATGTAGCCGATAGGCGACTTGAAATAGCTGGCAAACTCTCTGCCAAAGATAGTGCACATATTGCGCATCCGATACTCCTTATTTGTCTTTTCTCTCAGGTTCGGTCAACCGCAAGAAGATTTCTTCCAGGCTATAGGGCTTGCGTTTGAGTTCAAAGAACGCCCAACCCTTTTGCGTGATCAGCTCAGCCAGGGGTCGTTGCAGTTGTGCGCCGGTTTTTCCCAACACGGTATAAGTGATTTGTCCGTCATGAGCTGCCACGTTGGTGACTTTGTCCACGTCTGCGACTTTGCTTAGCGCCTCACGCACTTCGCTTTCCTTTACCTCGGAAGAGAGGACTATCTCGCAGCGCGTGCCGGACATGGCCTTGTGTTCCAGTTCATCTAATTTACCGTCGGCGACGATCTTGCCACGATTGATGACGATGATACGGCTCGTCACAGCCTGTACTTCTTGCAAAATGTGGGTGGAGAAGATGATCGTCTTGTTTTGCTTGGCCAGTTCGGCGATAAGTCCGCGGATTTCGAGAATCTGGTGTGGATCGAGGCCGCTCGTTGGCTCGTCGAGGATAACGATCTCCGGGTCATGGATGAGCGCCTGCGCCAGGGCGGTGCGCTGACGATAGCCTTTGGACAGTTCGCGGATGATTTTGCGATATACGGGCTTAAGTCCGCATTTTTCTTTAACCCAGGCCACCCGTTCCGCCAGTTTGCTGCCGTGTATAGCGCGTGCCTTGCCTACGAAATCGAGGTATTCACCCACTTCCATTTCTGTGTAAAGGGGAAGTTGTTCGGGCAGGTAACCGATCATCTTGCGCACGCTCAAAGGATCGTGGCGTACATCTTTGCCGGCCACATGGGCCGTTCCTGCAGACGGGTAAAGATAGGTAGTGATGATTTTGAGGGTAGTGGATTTGCCCGCGCCGTTAGGGCCGAGCAAGCCGATCACTTCTCCCTGGTTCACTTTGAACGATGCGTTGTCAACGGCCGTAACCGCTCCGTAGTGCATCGTCAGGTTTTGTGTCTCTATCATGCGTTTTTTTTCTCCTGCTTGGTTTATTATGCAAAAAACAAAAATCGCTCAACAAATAGAATGCCAAGTCGCTGTAAAAAAATAAATATTACAACTTGCTTGATCTTTTAGCCAATGGCGTCGTCGCGCCCTCAGTTACAGAGCTACGGCTATGCGCCCTCGGTCGCTTCTCGCCCTTGGCAAAAATCTCTGCGCAACTTGTAACATTTATTTTTTTACAGCTCCTAAATTTTGCTATTTTTTCTCGCCTGCCGCTTTCTTCGCCGCCGCCTTGATGATAATGGTAAATGCATCGCTGTTGAGGCTGGCACCGCCGACGAGCGCACCATCAATATCCGGCTGGGACATGATTTCTTCGGCATTCTTGTCGGTGACGCTGCCACCGTACTGAATGCGTACCACTTGTGACACATTTTTGCCATATTTGTCTGCCAAAGTGGCACGAATCATCTGGTGTACCTCCTGTGCCATTGCCGGTGTGGCAGCCTTGCCGGTGCCAATCGCCCACACTGGTTCGTAGGCGATCGTGACTGTCTCCACTTGTGCCGGTGTAAGCAGAGCGAGATCCGCTTCGAGTTGCGATTTTACCACCGACATCGTCTGGTTCTGTTCGCGCTGTGCCAGTGTCTCACCAAGGCAAAGAATGGGCAAGAGGCCGAAAGTGTAGGCGGCTGCCACTTTCTTGCCAATCAAGGCATCGTTTTCGGCAAACCAGGTGCGCCGTTCAGAGTGACCGATGATGGCGTATTTGCAGCCGACATCGCTGAGCATCGGGCCGGCTACCTCACCGGTGAAGGCTCCCGCTTTTTCAAAGTACATGTTCTGCGCGCCGAGGGCTATGTGGGGACCGCCGCTGGGGTTGGTCTTGAGCAGATGTTCGGCTATCTTGCTAAGATAAACAAAAGGCGGGCACACCGCCACAGCGACATGTTTCTCCTCAAGGCCTTTGAGCTTTTCCTGCAAGGTGGCAACCAGCTTGAGTGCCTCGCTCATGTTGAGATTCATCTTCCAGTTGCCGGCAATAAAAGGTTTACGAGCCATAGCTACTCCTCATCACAAAAAAGTTTGGAAATTTTTTTACCAGACCGATACACCACCACAAACATTCTTTTGCTCATGCGGCCGGTGACCGCTTCGGCTTGGATGCTGAAATAATGCGAACGTACGGTGATGAGGTCTTTGACACGCGGAAAAATACTTTCGTTCGCCTGATCTGAACTCATGCCCTCCACTTTCTGCAACTCGTCTTCTTTCTTGAAAACCTGCTTTTCGCCGGCATTGCTGTCGCGTTCGCGGTAGGTAACAATCTTGTCGGCCTGTTCCGCATCAATCTTGTCGGAGAGCGACTGCAGCATGACGTGGGAGGCGGTGTTGATATTTATCTTGCAGTCCGACCACACCGTGACGTAGTCGATGAGTCCGGAAAAAACCGGCAGATTACCGCTGTCGCCAAGTTTTTGTCCGTACAAAATGGTTTTGGTCATATCTTTTGCCAACAAAAGTTCTTTGCACGACAGGATAGGCGCTTTATTGAGAAACGGTCCTTCCAGCTCGGTCTTGCCGTTTTTGTTCTTGAGCCAGTCGACCAGCGACTCGCGAATGGTGCGGGCCTTGATTATTTTCTGGTTTTCCTGGAGCAGATCAATGAGTCGCTCGAACTGTTGGGCCGGCGTCAGTGGTTTTTTCTGATCGTCCGTTTCATCCGGTTTTGGTTCTTGCAACAGATTGGTGATGTTAAATTTGCTGCTTTCATCGTTGATAGTGTAGGCTACCTGGGTGGTACCCACGGTAAACTGCTGGGGTTTGTTCCAGACGTCGGTCAATGCGTCGTAATGCTCCTGGCTTTCTTTTTCCTGCATGGCGTCCAGTTGCAAATAGGCAATTGCCTGATTGACAGCGGACAACAGGGCATAATGGTTTTGCACCTCGTCGCACTGGTTCTGCGCCGTGTAGTAGTCTATTTTGGTGGAATAAGAAAACTGGCCGACCAGAACGGCCAGGATAATCAAGAGGAGCAGAGTCATGATGAGGGCAATACCTCGGCGTGGCAAAAATGCAGGGCGCATAAAAATCTCCCATAGAGAGGGATCAGGCGTAACACACTTTGTTACGGCCACTGTTTTTGGCAAGATAGAGGGTTTGGTCGCAGCGGGCTACCAGATCGTCTACCGGCTCTGGCGGTCGGTACTGGGTGACGCCAATACTCACCGTAATGTGCAAAGTTTGTTCGTTGACATGAAAGTTCGCTTGGGCAATTTGGGCGCGGATGCGCTCGGCGATCATGAGAGCGTTGTTGTTGCCAGTGTCTCGCAGAGCGATGATAAATTCTTCACCGCCGTAGCGTCCGGCAAGGTCCTGTTCACGAATACAATTTTTCAGGATAGCGCCGAGTTCCTGTAGTACCATGTCGCCTGTCGAGTGGCCATAGTTGTCATTGAATTTTTTAAAAAAATCAATGTCCAGCATGATCAAAGCGAGTGGATTTTGCTCTGTCACGGCATCCTGCAACTTCTCGAAAAAATGGCCGCGCAAATACACCTTGCTTAAAAAATCAACGGTGGCCTGTTCATAAAGGGAGGCGTTGACCAAGGCAATGCCGAGGTGGCTGGCAATAAACTGCAACAGTTCTTGATCCTGTTTGCTGAACAGTGCGTTGTGCAGCCGGCCGGAGACACATATGACGCCAAGCGGTTCGGCTTTTCCTGACGAGCGGTTCTGTACCGGCACAATCATACACGAATTTCTCTCCAGCTTGTGCAGTGATTCGGGAAAGCATTCGGGGATATCCTCGCGCACTATCGAGCGCCCTTGTTGCAGTGCCCGGGCAATCTGGTTTTTAGCATATGGCACGGCAAATTTTTTAGCTTCATCTTTACTGATACCTACGGCATAGCCAATACGCAACATCTGCTCTTGATCCAGGTACAACACCATGCTTGCGCTACAATGCAGCAGGTTGCAAACTTCCCGTGCCGTTTCTTTATAGATGGTGGAGGCATCGAGGAGTGAGGAAAGGCGCAAGGTGATTTTATTGAGACTCTCTAAACGCTGCGTATGTGTCTTGCGTTCCTGGTATCTTTTGAGATTGGCGATGCCGGTAGCCGCCAAGAGAGTGATACCGCCCAAAACATACAGATCGGAGAGATTGAAAATTTGTTTGGGTGCTTCCTCGTCAACAAAAATCTGTTTTTTTTGCTGTGCCTCCAGAACCACTATACCCAGAATCTCATTTTGGTAAATCAAGGGGGATACCATAAAATAAGATACATTTCCATCATACTCGTTGCGGCACAACACCCCTTTTTTTTGCTTAGTGACCAGACTTAGCATTTTGGCAGATAGCATGGATTTCAGATATTTCCAGTCCACCTTGTCGAGGCGAGTCTTGTGTACTACCATTTTCAGATATTCCTGCTCGCTTTCTTGCAAGAAAATAAGCACCGTAGTAGCCTGGAAATTTTCCAAGAGAGAGCCCGCAAGATGGTGCAGCAGTTCCTTAAGATCAAGGATGTTGGAAACCAGACTGGAAATGTGGTAGAAGGCTACCAGTTGGTTTTCCTCGCTTTCCTGCGAAGCGACAGGTGAATTCTCCGACCGGTTTTGGTCGGCAGGCGATACCTGGAAAAGGAACAGACAATTGTGGATGACCAGGAGGTCACCGTTAGTCAATATTGACTGTTGGACATCTTTTCCGTTCACCAAAAGAGGTTCTTTGCCCAGCTTTCTCGTAATCTGGTATTGCTCGCCGACATTAGTGATTACAAGGTGCAAAGCGGTATTTATGTCAGAGATATGAATTTCATATTCTGGTAGATTGCCGATATTAGTCTGTTCCTGGAGTGTATAAATTTGTCCCGGTCGTAGCCCTCGCAGGATCAACAATTGGGGCATAGTCAAAACCTCTTTGGCAGAACCACCAAAAAATACGCGCCCGACAGGATTCGAACCTGTAACCTTTGGATTCGAAGTCCACAACTCTATCCGTTGAGCTACGGGCGCACATAATTTTACTTTAGTAGTTTATCATGCCGCTGCCATGTTTGCAAATAAAAAATTAGCGGCCTATCTCGCAAATTTAGAGCAAATTTAGGCTGGCTTTCATTGTCAAAATCGGCTACAATGGCACTGTTTCTGAACATAACCGCTTCGCGGCAATTTTGTCTTTGCGTAATAATAATAAGCCCGTGTAGTCGCGGGCTTTACGCCCGCGTTCGCGGAGGCACCTGATCCATTCGCGCAGGCATAAAGCCTGCGGCTACAAGTTTTTTGTATATCGAAAGTTGCAAAACAACTCGTTATAATTTTCCACAAGAAAGGGGAATCCTTTGGCCGTACCAATTTCCGCCTGGTTGATCTTTCTCGCTGCGATCTTTTTGCTGTTGATGCTTGATTTATGGGTATTTCGCCGTCGTGACAAAGAGGTTACTCTCAAAGCAGCCTTGTGGTGGAGTGCGTTTTGGATCTTCCTCGCACTTTGTCTCAATGCCTTCATTCTGTTCTGGCGCGATGAAGAGTCGGCGGTGGCTTTTTTCACTTCTTATCTGATCGAAAAGTCACTCAGCCTCGACAACCTGTTTGTGTTCATGGTCATCTTCGAATATTTCGCCGTGCCGACGCGCTACCACCACAAGATATTGTTCTGGGGCATCCTCGGTGCACTCCTCATGCGTTTTGTTTTCATCTTCGCCGGGCTGGGGCTGTTCAGCATGTTCCACTGGATCATCTATGTGTTCGGTGCGCTCCTCATATGGAGCGGCATCAAATTCCTGCTGCAAGACACTCAGGACAAGGTACACCCCGATAAAAACGTAGCCGTGCGCTTTGCTCGCCGCTTCATGACAGTGAAAGCCGAAGACACGAGCGGCCACTTCTTTGTCAAGGAAAACGGCCAGCGCGTCGCCACGAACCTTTTCCTTGTGCTGCTGGTAGTAGAAAGCACCGATATCGTGTTCGCCATAGATTCCGTACCGGCGGTGTTGGCCATCAGCCGGGATTCGTTCATTGTCTACACTTCGAACGTCATGGCCATTCTCGGCCTGCGGGCACTCTATCTGGCTTTGGCCGGCATGATGCACCATCTGTGCTACCTGCGCTACGGGCTCTCCGCCATCCTCATTTTCATCGGCGTCAAAATGGCCACTTCCGGCGTTTACCACATGCCAACAAAAATTTCCCTGGCCGTCATCTTCGGCGTGTTGTTAGCCACTATCGTAGCATCGCTCGTCAAATCCAAATCCACTGTTGCCAAAGGAGAGATGGCATGAAAAAAATAGCACTGTGCGTCATGGTCTGTGCACTCTTCGTGCTCGCCTCGTGCGGCGACCGTACGCCCGGTAAAGAGGTTTCGTCCAAACTCAAAGTCGGTTTCATCTATGTGTCGCCCGTCGGTGACGGCGGCTGGACCTGGGCACACGACCAGGGACGCAAAGAACTCGCCAAGCTGCCATATGTCGAAACCACCAGTATCATGGAATCGGTGCCGGAAGGGGCCGAGGCGACTCGCGCCATCACCCAGTTCGCCGAAAAAGGATTCACCTTGATTTTCACCACGAGCTTCGGCTACATGGACCCGACCGTCGAGGTGGCCAAACGCTACCCCAACCACGTGTTCATGCATTGCTCCGGCTACAAGACTCTGCCCAACGTCGGCACTTACTTCGGCCGCATGTACCAGCCGCGCTATCTGTCGGGCATCGTTGCCGGCAAAAAGACGCAGAGCAACGTCATCGGTTACGTCGCCGCCTTCCCCATTCCGGAAGTGATTCGCGGCATCAACGCCTTCACTCTTGGTGTACGTTCGGTCAATCCTGAGGCCAAGGTGCATGTGGTATGGTCACACACCTGGTATGATCCGGCCAAGGAAAGAGAAGCGGCCGAGAGCCTCCTCGACCTCAAGGCGGATATTATCGCTCAACACCAGGATTCTCCTGCGGCGCAGCAGGCGGCTCAGGATCGCGGCAGATGGTCTATCGGCTACAACACAAACATGCGTAAGTTCGCGCCGAAGGCTCATCTCACCGCACCGGTGTGGGACTGGAGCAAAGTGTATACGGCAGTGGCCGAGCAGGTCAACAACAAGACGTGGAAGAGCGAGAAAATCTGGTGGGGCATCAAGACCGGCGTGGTGGATCTTGCTCCTATCAGTAACCTATTGGTAGCGCAGGATGTCAGAGACTATGTCATGGCCAAACGGCAGGAAATCATCGCCGACAAGTGCAAAATTTTCGAAGGGCCGCTCAAGGATCAAAGCGGCAACCTGCGCTGCAAAGAGGGCGAAGTGATGAGCGACGACCAACTGCTGTCGTTTGACTTTTTTGTCGAAGGTGTCGTCGGCACCATCGAGAAAGGCAACAAATAGTGACAAAAATTTTCCTGGCAGCGTCTATTTAGTCTGAAGACTCTTGTGCCTGGATATATTCCCTGATTACCGCCGCATCGTCGGCGGTTGGGCTCAATTTCAGATAGTCGCGATAATCGTTTGCCGCCTCGCGGTGTTTGTTTTGTCGGCGCCATGCGTCGCCACGCAACCTGTAACTTGCCGCATGGTTCGGCATCAGAGCGATTGCTTTGCCGCAGTCGCTGATCACGCCCTCGTCATCGCCGAGTGCCATACGCGAGCGGGCACGGTTGAGGTAAGGCAAATAGTCGCCCTGGTCGAGCCGGATGGCCTCGTCGCAGTCGCTTATCGCGCCAGCGTAATCTTTCTTTGCTTCCCTGGCTACGGCGCGATTGATGTACGCCGTAATACACAGGTGATCGAGGGCGATGGCTCTGCTGCCGTCCGCTATCGCTCCATCCAGGTCGTTCTGGTCATAGCGGAAACCGGCGCGTCCAGCATATCCTTCAACATAGCGGGGGTTTATGCGTAAGGCTTCATTGAGATCACTGATTGCTTCTTGCATCTTACCCTGTTCACGGTAGACGACCACGCGGTTGATATAGGCGTTCATGTATTCGGGACACAAATACAGTGTCTGGTTGAAGTCTTTTATGGCGCCCTCGTTGTCA
The DNA here is from genome assembly GCA_020057085.1 of Planctomycetota bacterium. GTDB lineage: Bacteria > Planctomycetota > Uabimicrobiia > Uabimicrobiales > JABWCH01 > JAGVGO01. The sequence goes on from JAGVGO010000237.1 coordinate 10,910, forward strand.
CCACACTTGTAACGCACCACACCGCGATTGTTGTAAGCTCTAGCCAGATGCGGATCGAGAGCGACCGCCTTGTTGAGGTCTGCCAGCCCGCCCCAGTGATCGCCCAAGGCGCTTTTTGCCGCGCCTCGAAAATGGTAGGCGATGGCCAGATGCGGCCGACGCGCGACGGCAGACTCAAAGTCCTCCCTGCCGCGTGCATACTCTCTGAGTTGGCAATAGACACGGCCGCGTGCCATATAGGCTTCGGCCAGATTGGCATCACGGGCGATAGCTGTAGTGAGATCGGCAAGTGCCCCAGTAAAACTTTCTTTGGCGAGGAGCGCCGCGCCATGCCGGTAAAAAGCCTGTGCATCGGCATCGGCGGGAAGCGGATCGAGGGGAAGCAAGGCATAAGGACGCTTGGTATTTTCCCAAAAAGCTGAATCTTCCCCCGCTTGCCAGCGCAATTCGCTGACTTTACTCTCGGCACGCGGTTCAGCCAGCCGCCCCAGTGCCCACACAATGGCTTCCGCCTCCTCCGCTTCTCGCGCGTCCTTGATATTCAGCTTGTCGAGTCGCGCCAGTAGCCTTTCGCCTAAACTATCGTGGCCGAAACGAGCCTTACGGACGGCAATTTTGCCGAGCGCTTCGATGGCTACAAGGCGTTGGGCAAAGTGCGGCGAGTCGGTATAGGGTAAAAGCGTCTCGACACTGCCGTCATTCTTTCCTGCCACGAGATGCAGCACCGATTGGCGCTGTAACTCGTAAGTAAACTCGGCGTTTACCAGGAGACGCATGATGGTATGCAGTTCTTGCTGATCCGTGCGGGTCGGGGTGGTTGGCAGTTTTTGCTGACCCGTGCGGGTCGGGGTGGAAATTTTTGACGGACGTGTCAGTGTACGCCAGTGTTGCCATAAGTAGGCGACAAGCGACAGAGCGACCAGCAGCAACACGATGAGGCCGGCATAGAGAATGGTCTGCTGCCGTTTTTTTGGCCACCACCGTTTCCATGTACGCCTGCGCAAAGACAATTTGGCGTTGACAGGCTTGCGCTGCAGAAAACGTTCCAGGTCTGCGGCCAGCTCGCCGGCCGTCTGGTAGCGATCAGGCTTTACTTTGGCCATCGCTTTGAGGCAGACACGATCCAGTTCCTGTGGCACTCCACTCCTCACCTGGCTGGGCAGCGGTGGTTCCTGGTGTAAAATTTGCTGCAAGAGCTGGGCGCCTGGAGCATGAAACGGCGGTGTGCCGGTGAGAAGTTCGTAGAGTACGACGCCGAGAGCATAGACATCGCTTTTTTCATCAATTTCTTTCTTTTTGCCTAATGCCTGCTCCGGTGGCATATACACCGGCGTACCAATGGCAATGCCGGTATAAGAAAGCCTGGCCTGGCTGCTCGTATCGAGGGCCAGACCGAAATCCATGACGTGAGGATTTCCTTCCTCATCCAGCATGATATTGGCAGGCTTGATATCTCTGTGCAAGATTCCCCGGCTATGAGCATAAGCGACAGTCTCTGTTACCTGGCGCATGAGTTCCACCACCTGACGTACCGGCATTTTTTCGCTTTTGAGCTTCTGAGCCAGGCTTTGTCCACGAATGAATTCCATGCTGAAATAAGGACGGCCCTGATCATTGCCTACCTCGTAGATACGCACGATATTGGGGTGGATCAGTTTTTTCATGGTTTCCACCTCGCGCGTAAAGCGTTCTAAAAGGTGCGAGTCGCTGCCGGCAGCGAGGGTTTTGATCGCCACTTCCTGTTTGCGTTCGCTATCATAAGCATGGTAGACAATGCCCATACCGCCGCGCCCCAGCTCTTGGCGAATCTGGTAGCGCCCCAGTCGAGGCAGCGGTTCTTCCTGAGCTTTGACAGCTCTCCCAGGTGACACTTCAGTTGTCGCCGAGAGGCCATGTCCGGTAGACACCTGGCCTTGCGTTTGTGCCCGGGCAAGGCCGTCGCGCGCCTGCTGCGAATTGGGTGCAAGGCCGAGTGCCTGACTGAAGCTGGCCGCAGCTTCGTTATAGTTTTGCAGTTGTAAAAACAAAAATCCGAGCTGGTTCCAATGCTCTGCCGTGGGTGTCATGGTTACAATCTCTTGCACCACCGCTACTGCCTTGGCCCATTTTTTCTCGGCGATCAATATTTTTTTCCGTCGTTGCAAAAGCAATAAACGTGCATCCGTAGAATCTGCCAAAACTTTCTCCTCCGTCGTTGCTGTTTTTTAGCCTACTCCAAGCTACTCCTCACGGATAATGGCAAGCAGCTCTTCGGCACTGATCTTGTTGTTGATTTCCGTGCCGCTCAAAAGGCTCGAGGCCAAGTCGCGTTTCTCTTTGTGCAGCTCGATGATCTTCTCTTCGATGGTGTGGCGAGTGACCAGGCGATAAATGGTCACCGGGCGTTCCTGGCCGATGCGATGGGCGCGGTCGGCGGCCTGGTCTTCCACGGCCGGGTTCCACCAGGGGTCCAGATGGATGACATAATCGGCAGCGGTCAGGTTGATGCCTAAGCCGCCAGCCTTGAGGCTCAACAGGAACAAATCGCCCTGGCCGGACTGAAAGGCCTCGATCCGCTTTTTGCGCTCCGGCTGCGACGTGCTGCCATCGAGGTATTGGTAGACAATCCCTTGCGCATCGAGCGACTGACGGACGATGGCGAGATAGTCAACGAACTGGCTGAAAATCAGGGCTTTGTGCTTGTTCTCCAATAACTCTTCCACGACTCTGCCGAACAATTCCAGTTTGCTGCAGGGAAGCTCACAGCCTGGCCGCACCAGTTTGCTGTGGCAGCAGGCGCGGCGCAATTTCATGATCTCGGCGAGAATCCGCAAGTGTTGCTGACCGCTACTTCCTTCCATGCCGGAAAGATTTTCGAGCGCTTTCTGGCGCAATGCTTCATAGAAGGCGGCCTCGTCGGGGCTGAGGTCTACATGCAAAGTGATTTCCGTGCGCGCAGGCAGCTCTTCCAGCACCTGCGATTTGATGCGGCGCAGGATAAACGGCTGGATCAGTTTCTTGAGCCGCTTTTGCGCTACCAGATCTTGATCGCGTTCGATCGGCAGAGCAAATCGCTGATTGAATTTTTCCAGCGATCCCAACAAGCCCGGATTGAGGAAGCGAAATAAATTCCACAATTCGCTCAGGTGGTTCTCGATCGGCGTGCCGGTGGTCACCATTTTGAATTGGCCGCTCAAGTTCATCGCCGCCTGTGATCTTTTGGTGGTAAAATTTTTGATCGCCTGCGCCTCGTCCAGGATGATCGTATGCCAGGTTATCTTGGCGAGTAGCTCAGATTCGGTGTGCAGTAGCCCGTAGCTGACGACCAGGCAATCGAATGGTTTCATCTTGCTTACCACCTTTTCCCGATCTTGCTCGCGGAACAGGATCATGCGGAGCGTGGGTGCAAAACGGCGCGCTTCTTCGATCCAGTTGAAGCATACCGAAGTGGGCGCGATGATGAGCGTCGGCCCATCCATGGCACGATGCAGAAGCAGGGCCAGCGCCTCGATGGTTTTGCCAAGACCCATGTCGTCTGCCAGACAGGCTCCCACACCCCAATGAGCAAGGCGGCAGAGCCACTGGAAACCCTCTACCTGATAAGGACGTAGCGGGGTTTGCAGGGTAGAGGGAATCGGCGGGACGATTTCCTCGAACGACGCAATCCGCTCTAAATGTTGCCGCCATGCGTCGTCGCTCTGGCAATCTCCGGCTTTGCCTGCCAATTCTTCCAGTACTCCGGCTGCCAGAGGGTGGATACGTATGCCATTGGCACTGAGATCGCCCAAACCCGAAAGCTCCTGCAGTTGACGCCGTAATCCGTCCGTCACCGTGGCAAAGGTGTTGCCTTCGAGGGGAATGAACCGTCCCGGTCTTTTTTGCAGCAACTCGATCAGGTTCTTCATGTCGAGCACGCGCTGCTCGTCTATCTTGACCTGCCCGGAAACGGCGAACCAATCTTTTTCCCGGGCGATTTGTAATCTCAGTTGGCTTAAATCCAGAGCGGTCGCAATTTTGAGCTTTTCACCTTCGGGCCAGTAGATTTTGGCCTGCGACAGATTTTGCAGCTCGGCGAGTAGCGTCAGGCAATCCTCGACACCGGCGAGCTGCCACTCCCAGTTGAGCGGCTCGCACGACGACAGCACCGAACTGGCGAGGACAATGGCCTCGGCGTTGTGTTTTTCCTCGCCCAGACGGCGGCGGATTTTCACTTTTTCCTTGCCTACTTCGGCGATCGCGATTTCTCTGCCGGTGTTGGGCTTGAAGCTGAGTGCCTCATCGGCGACCGGTTTTACCCAAAATTCCACCTTGAAACCCTGGCTGCGCGGGCTGATGTAGACATAGATTTGCGCCTCTGCCGCGATCTCCCTGAGATTGCCGGTGTCGTCGAGAGCACTTTGTACCACGAACAGCGAAGACATCCGCGTCAGCGCCTCCATCGCCTGCGATTTGGCGGCGAGGGGTACCGCCAGCCCGGTTCCGCCGATCAGTTTTAAGATTTGCTGCTGCTGGGGTGTCACTTCGATCACTTTCCATTTGTGCGGGCCGTCCTGGTAAGCTATCACCGAATTTTTCTGATGGTGATCGGGATCGAGAAGACCGTAGAGAGAGAAGATCAACGATTCATCGGCAGATTCCTGGCTCTTGCTGAATAGCGGGCGGATCGCTTCCGGCGGTAAATTCACTTTGATCTGGAGTTGTTCCCCGATCACTTCCGAAATCAGCTCGAGATGCCCTTTTTCTACTTCCAGCTGGCTGCCGTCCAGGCTGAACAGCAAAGGGTGTCCGATCATGCGCCAAAGCACCCGGGCGCGTGACGCTTCCCCTGCCCGAAAGAAGCCGGCGTAAGAGTGCTTGTGAATTTCTGTGGCAATGGCTTTGTCCTGCTCGGTGGCATGCGCTATACCTTTGCCCTGCAAACGTATTAGCGAGATGACTTTGCCGCTGGTCCACGAACTCAGGCCTTTGCGCTTTTGTTCTTTGCCGACAATCTCCCAATTATGATGAATCTGTCCCATGTACCAGACAATGCGGTATTCCTTAGCCACCGGCTGCGGCTTGCTTTCTCTGTCGGCCGGCTTCAGTAGCTGCAATATCTCGTTGACCGTCTTTTCCCACATCGCTACGGGCTTGAACATCTCCAGCATGGAAACGGCCTTGATGTCCGTTTCCTGCGCGGTAATGTAATCTCGATAAAACGGCTGCGGCGCCAAAGCCTGCAGCATGCGGGCGCACTCGAGCGCCACCCATCGGTAACCATTGCCGGCTGCTACTTGGAACAATGACGCGAGCGTTGTGGTATTGGCTTCTTCGGTCGCTACCAGGCAATAAATCAGAAATTCGGTGAAAAACAGATCCAACGGGCTTCTATTACGCCTCATATCGGCCAATTCTGTTGGCGTTAATTGCTTAACACGTTCCTCGCTCCAGATAATCATATACAAACTGTGCCAAGTACCATTAGAATTGTCACCGCTGTTGGCCTGATGCCACGCGATAAAATCTTGTACCGCTGTCAGGCAGAAAGGAATCCCGCCCACGCCTTGTTGTTTAAATACCGCCAGCAGATAAAAAATGGCGAGGAAGTGCGGTAAAAAGCTGCGTCGCAGCTTGAACAGTTTTCGGTATTGCTCCAGCGATTCCTGAAACAGCGTGATTGCGTGCTGCAAGTTGTTCAGCAAAAATGCCTGGAGCGCACGCGCCATGGTGATTTCGTAGGCGGGTATTTTACCGGCCAAACCGTTGTAAAGTTCCAGGCATGATGAAAAATCTCCCCGCAATAGCGAAAGCGACAAGAAATTTTCGCGCAGCAGCCAGCCGCCCTCTTCCATCGGCGCAGTCAAATTTTCCCGACAAAGATGCAAACAATGTTGCGGGATTTTTGCCAGTTTGCCGATGCTGTCGGTCAGCATTCCCGTGGTGGTGAAAATTTTGACCAGGGTCGGAGAGCTTTGCAAAAACTCCTGGCGCTCCGGATCGCTGAAGATATTGGTCAACAAACCAGTCTTGTCGAGATTGCCGAAATAACATTTGTTTTGCTGGAGCGACTCGGCAATACGTTTTTCATCTCGTTGATAAACGGCAAGGCGCAGGTCGCGCAATGCGTAAGGATGCCAACTATGCACACTTTTGCGTTGTTTTTGGGGGAAAAACTGCGCCGGCAATATTTTCTGGATGGCGGCGACCAGGCTGGCGAAGCGGTCGGTTTGTGCCGTTTCCCATGTGATTTTTTCCACGATCTGCGGATCGCAATGGTTGTTTGCCGTGAGCAGGCCGCTTTTCCGCAGCGATTGTAAAATCGGACGCAGCTCACGCATGGCATCTATTTTTCTCTCTCCCGATGTTACTTTGAGCTGGTTGAGCAGTATGGCCAAATCTCGTTCGCCGCAAATACCATAAGCAAGCGATAGAATCTGTACGATATTTTTTTCCAAGTCGGGCAGCCTGTAATAAACCTGCATCAATGAGGGACCGTCTTTGTTTTTCATGGCAATCCTTTTACCAACGGGATAGAAAGAAGCATCGTAGCACACCACTACCACGCCTTTGTTTTTTAATGATAACATGGAAGTCATTATTTGTCAACGACCCTGCGACTTTCCTCTATGCTTCTTGACAGAAGCACGAGGACGAGAACCCCTTCGGGGCGGTCTCTTCTTGTCCTTGGCAAAAATCCCTGAGCAAGCTGTAAAACTTATTCTTTTACAGCTTCTGCCAAAAATTTTGTTGCATTCTTGGACACTCTTGATAGAATAAAATCTACTTCCCTTTGGAAATACAAGAGGAATTTCCAAAGGGCAATTGTTTTTCTATTTTGTGTTGTGAAAGGTATACAAAACATGCCACTTCCTAAACGGAAACATTCAAGAGCGAGAGGAAGGAAACGGCGCTCCCACAATGCCCTTTCTGTACCGAATTATACACATTGCACCCATTGTGATGCAAGCATCCCGCCACATTCCATTTGCGGCAGGTGTGGCTATTATAGAGATGAGCAGATCGTAGAGATCAAAGAAAAAGAACGTAAGCCCAAGAGAAAGCATTAAAGTTAGTCAAGGCACACTGCAAACCATAATAAGCAAGGCCGCTCATGAAATTTGCCATCACTTTTCCCGGGCAAGGAAGTCAATATGTAGGTATGGGCAGTGATCTGGTTTCTTTGCCGACGGCCAAAAGATTATTCTCGCAAGCGGATGACATTTTGCAAATGAATCTGTCCCGCATCTGCTGGGAAGGCCCGCTAGAAACATTATCGCGCACGGACGTGAGTCAGCCCGCTATTTTTGTGCATGCGCTGGCCTGTGTCGAATGTTATGCAGAATACCACGCCGAAATTTTTTCCCATGCCTATGCCACCTGCGGCCTTTCGCTTGGAGAATATACCGCTTTGGTATTTGCAGGAGTCCTTGATTTTACAGAAGCTCTCAGGCTCGTAAAGTTACGTGGCGAGCTGATGCAAAAGGCATGCGATTTGCGACCGGGGGGGATGTTGGCCGTAATCGGTTTAACGGTGGGGCGGGTGACAGAAATTATTGCGCCACTGCAAGAACGATATCCGCTGGGCATTGCCAACATCAACGCACCTGACCAGATCGTCGTAGCCGGAGCAAAAGAAATCCTGGAAGAAACCGCTGCTTGTCTACGCAAAGCCAACGCTAAAATATTACCGTTAAAAGTGGCTGGAGCGTTTCATAGTGTATTGATGCAATCAGCCCAAGAAAAGCTGGCCGAAGAACTGGCACGCGCTCACCTGCGTGCGCCTCGCATCCCTATTGTCGCCAATACCACTGCCCGTTATGTCGCTGATGCAGAAGAGATACGCCGCGTTTTAATTGCGCAGGTAACAGCGCCAGTACTATGGTCGGATTCGCTAGAGCTTCTGTTTCGTGAAGGAGTGGATACCTTTTATGAAATGGGGCCAGGCAACCAACTTACTGGGTTGTTGAAACGTAATGTTCCCCAGGCGAAAGGTATTTGCGTCGGGAAATTAGAGAACATCCATTGATTTACTACAGGAGGACACCTCGGTGACACGCAAAGAAATCGAGGAGAAGGTATTGCAAATCGTTTCTGTCAAAGCAGACATACCAGCCCAAAACCTTAAATTGGCTTCTTCTTTCAAACAAGATATGGGATTCGATTCATTGGCTATCATGGACCTCGTGCTAGCATGTGAAGACACTTTTCATATGACCATTCCCGATGAAGAAGCGGAAAAACTGAAAAATATCGGGGATGCCATAAATTATATCACCAGACAATTACAAGCATAACATCGCAATGAGCATAAGCTTATGGACAATTACCGACGTCGTGTAGTGGTCTCAGGGCTGGGTTGTGTTTCCTCGCTTGGTTGTGAGATAGAAACATTGTGGCAGAATCTGCTTGCGCAAAAAAGCGGCATTGCCCGCATTACCCGCTTCGACCCGACTGGCTACTATTGCCAGATAGCCGGAGAAATCAGGAACTTTGACCCACTGCCATGTATTCCCCAAAGAGATATTGCCAGGCTTGACTTGTTTTCCCAATATGGTATTTTGGCCACCCACCACGCCATACGCAGCGCCGGCTTACGTCTGGAACAAGAAGATAGAAGTAGAATCGGCGTGGTCATGGGTTGCGGCATGGGTGGCATGACCGATATCGAGACGAACGAAGAAACCATCCGCCAGAAAGGCCCTGGCCGTATCTCGCCCTTCTTCATTCCCAAAGTGATGATCAACGCTGTGGCAGGCGAAATATCTATCCGCTACGGACTTGAAGGGCCGGCCTTTGTCGTGGCCTCTGCCTGTGCCTCCAGTGCACAGGCCATTTTTTGTGCGCTACGTTCCATCCAGTACGGTGAAACGGATGCCATGATTGCCGGTGGTGCGGAAGCTATCATTACACCGCTTACCATTGCCGGTTTTTGTGCCAGCAGAGCATTGTCCCATCGCAATGAACAGCCGGAGAAAGCCTCACGCCCGTTTGACAATGAACGCGACGGCTTTGTTATGGGAGAAGGCGCTGCCGTTCTCGTATTGGAAGAAATGGAGCACGCCAAAAAGAGAGGGGCTACCATCTATGCCGAGCTACTCGGTGCGGCTGCTAACGCCGACGCCTATCACATCACTTTACCCGACCCAGGGGTGAAAAATATTGCCAAAGTCATGGACATGGCACTGCGCGACAGCAGGCTCAACGCCACAGACATCGGCTATATCAATGCCCACGGCACTAGCACTAAACCCAACGACCGCGCCGAAACTCTGGCGATCAAGAAAGTGTTCGGCGATTATGCCAGGAAAATTCCGATTTCTTCAAGCAAGTCGCTGCTGGGTCATCTCATCGGTGCATCTGGCGCTATCGAAGCGGTCATTACGGTGTTGACAATCTCCCGTAATCAGGTCCACGCCACTGCCAATTATGAATTTCCTGACCCCGAATGCGACTTGGACTATGTACCCAGGCAAGCACGCGAAACGACTGTCAACTATGCCATGTCCAACTCGTTCGGCTTTGGTGGACACAACGCATGCCTGGTATTTGGCAAAGCGACATAGCTTTACTTCTCAACCTCTTCTTTGCCATCAACACCGGCTGCATCACTTCTTGCTCCTCAAATCGCCCATGTCCGCCCATTGCCATCTGCATCTGAAATCGCCCTTGTTTGGGCCGATTGCAGATTGTTCGCTGGTCGCCAATTAATCCTTGACACTCTACTGAAATGATTATATAATACACACTGCTAAAAACACTTAAATGATTGCAAAACGTTAGGTTCGTTCAATATGTTGGCATAGTTAAGGGGGCCAATATGTCTGTGATAAAACCGTTCCAAGGCTACCGCCCGCCCAAAGAGGCAGCGGCTAAAATCGCAGCTTTGCCTTACGACGTTGTTTCCTCCGCAGAGGCACGGCAGATCGCCGCAGGCAATCCGTGTTGCTTCTTTCATATTTCCAAACCAGAAATTGACCTCGATCCCAAAATAGACCCGCATGCCGAAGAAGTCTACCAAAAAGGCGCGGAAAATTTCCAGAAATTCATCCGCGAAGGCTTGTACAAACTGGATGACAAGGATTATCTCTACATCTACCAACTGGCAATGCTCGGCCGCAAGCAGATCGGCGTGGTGGCAGGCGTTTCGGCCGACGAATACGAGAAGAACCTCCTCAAAAAACATGAGCTTACCCGACCCGACAAGGAGGAAGACCGCGTACGCCACACGCTGGCCGTAGGCGCCAACACCGGCCTTGTCTTCTTGACCTATACTGTGAGCCAGGAGATCAATGAGGTGGTTGCCAGGCTAGCCAAAAACGAGCCGGAATATGATTTCATCAGTGACGACGGCATCAAGCACACTTTCTGGGTCGTGCGCAAGGCCGCCGATATCAAGAAGCTGGTCTCTCTCTTTGCGAAAATTCCTGCCCTCTACATCGCCGATGGCCACCACCGTGCCTCGGTAGGCAACATCATCGCCAAAAAGAAAAGGGAAGCCAACCCCAAACATACCGGCAGCGAGCAGTACAATTTCTTTCTCGCCGGCATGTTCCCACACGACCAGATGAAGATCATGGATTACAACCGCGTACTCAAAGAGTTGAATGGGCTTACGAGCGAGCAACTGCTCGCCAAAATCAAGGAAAAGTTCACGCTGGAACTGTCCGACAACCAAAAGCCCGACAAAAAACACACGTTCAAGATGCTGCTCGACGGCAAATGGTATAAACTGGAAGCAAAACCAGGCACCTATCCGGAATATGATCCGGTGAAAAGTCTCGATGTCTCTATCTTGCAGGAAAATCTGCTCGACCCCGTTCTTGGCATCAAAGATCCAAGGCGTGACCAACGCATTGACTTTGTCGGCGGCATCCGTGGCATCGCCGAACTCGAGAAACGCTGCCAGACTGACTGCAAGCTGGCGTTTGCGGTTTATCCGATGTCCATCGAAGAGATGATGAAGATAGCCGATGCCCAGCTGCAGGTGCCGCCCAAATCCACCTGGTTTGAACCGAAATTGCGTTCCGGACTGGTACTCAAACCTTATCTGTGAAAATTTAGGAGTAGCCTATGTTAATCCTCTTCTGCGATAAATTTGACGCTTCGCTGCCCGGCAAACTCAGTAAATACGCTGAAACGACCGATGACATGAGTTGCCTGGGCGAAGCGGATGTGCTACTGGTACGGTCCAAGACCAAATGCGACAAGGATCTTCTCGGCAAGGCCAAAAAGGCCAGACTGATCATCCGTGGCGGCGTCGGCCTTGAGACCATTGACGTAGATTACTGTAAGCAAAAAAATATCGAGGTCAAGAACACGCCGGAAGCCAGTTCCGCAGCGGTAGCCGAGCTGGCGATGGCGTTCATGATTGCCTCCTGCAACCAGCTCATCGAGGCGCACAACAGCACGCGCGACGGCAAATGGCTGAAGAGCGAGTTGAAACGCACCGAACTGCTGGAAAAAACGCTCGGCATCATCGGCACCGGCCGCATCGGTCAGGAAGTAGCAAGACGCGCTAGAGCATTTGGCATGCGCGTCATCGGCTACGACAAGTTCATGCAGACGGCGGCCAACATCGAAATGATGAAGAGCCTGGATGAGGTGCTGCGCGCCAGTGATTACATTACGTTGCATGTGCCGCTCGAAAAAGACACCAAGGCTCTTATCAACAAAGACAGCATTGACAAGATGCGCAAAGGAACCGTCATCATCAATACCGCGCGCGGCGAAGTGGTGGAAGAAGAAGCGGTCATCGAGGCATTGAAATCGGGCAAGCTCGGCTGCTATTGCGCGGACGTGTTTCCCAAAGAGCCGCCCGAAAATTCGCCTTTGCTCAAAACACCCAACGTCATCCTTACCCCGCACATCGGTTCTTCTTCCAAAGAGAATCTCTTACGCATCGGTGAAATTGTGGAAAGACAGATTGCCGAATTCGCCAAGACACACGGCGACAGCCTCGATTCCGGAAAGGATGCGAAAATGGAAAGAGTGACCAACATGTATGCCGGACCTGGTGCGCTTCCGCTGGAAGTCCTCGACAAGGTCCGTGAAGAAATTTACAACATCCGCCATGCCGGCATGTCTATTTTGGAAATCAGCCATCGCTCGAAAGAGTACGAGGCGATCCACAACGAGGCGATAGACAAACTGAAAAAGCTCCTCGGTCTTGGCGCCGAGTACAGAGTGCTGTTCCTCGGCGGCGGCGCCAGCCTCCAGTTTGCCATGCTAGCGATGAACTTCCTGCCCGCTGGCGCTTCTGCCGACTACATCATGACCGGCCACTGGTCGGAACGAGCATTGGCCGAGGCGCAAATTCTGGGCAAGGTGAACATCGCCGCCACCACCGAAAAGGACAAGAAGTATACCCGCATCCCGAAACAGGAAGAGCTGAAGCTCGATCCCAAGGCGGTCTACTGCCACTACACTACCAACAACACTATCTTCGGCAGCCAGTGGCATTACACCCCGAACGCCGGCAATGTGCCACTCGTCGCCGATATGTCGAGCGATTTCCTGTCGCGGCCCATCGAGGTGTCGCCCCATGCCATGATCTATGCCGGTGCACAGAAGAATGCCGGTCCGGCCGGTGTCACCGTGGTCATCATGCGCGAAGATTTTCTGGCCAGGGCGAGGAAAGACATCCCCATCATCCTGCGCTATGAAACCCATGCCAAGGAAAACTCGCTCTACAACACGCCACCTTGCTTTGGCATCTACACCGTGTCGCTGGTGCTCGACTGGATCATCAAGAACGGCGGGCTTGCCGGCATCCAGAAACGCAATGAAGAGAAAGGCCGTCTGCTCTATGGCACGATAGACAAGCATGCGGATTTCTACAATGCGCCGGTCGAGAAAGATTCCCGGTCGCTCATGAACGTCGTGTTCCGTCTGCCGTCCGAGGCGCTCGAAGAAGAGTTCGTCAACGAAGGCAGGAAACGCAAATTCATCGGCCTCAAAGGCCACCGATCGGTCGGCGGCATCCGCGTCTCGATGTACAACGCCATCAGCCCTGAGCAGATAGAGGACATCACCAAGTTTATGGAAGAATTCGCCCAGAAAAAAGCGAAGTAATGAGAGGCAATAACGAGTGAAATCTTAGCCAAAAAAGCAAAGATTTTTGAACCACGAATAGACACGAATTATTTAGAGCGAATTGTTTTATAAAAATCATTAGTGTCTATTCGTGTTCATTAGTGGTTCTTTTACCTTTTTGGTTTCGGCTTGTCCGAGCTATGGATTCCGTCACCTGAACGATTAGGATGACAGGATTATGGGATAGGCTATCCTGGCAATCTTGCAAATCCTACCTCTCATCGTGGTTCAAACAGCAGGCAGTGGCGAGATTCCTTGCCATCGCCATGCCGCTTGTGGTATAATTCAGGGAAAAAGGAGAGTTCATGCGCATTGGCATCAATCCCTGGGTAGATATTGCGTTCAAGTACCTGTTCGGCAGTCGGGAAAACAAGGAGCTGTTGCTCGCCCTAGTCAACGCGGTACTCGAAGCGGCGGGCGACAAACCGGTAGTGGCGTTGGAACTGCTCAACCCATACAATGCAAAGCGAGCCGCCAAAGATAAACTGAGCATCGTTGACATCAAAGCGCAAAACGAGCATGGCGAGTGGTTCATCATCGAGGTGCAAGTCCAGGTTTATGGCTATTTTCTCAAACGCCTGCTCTACTACTGGGCGCGGATGTACCAGAGTCAGCTCAAAGAAAGCGAAAAATACGACCAGCTCAAGAAAGTAGCAGTGATCTGCTTTGCTGTGGAGAAGCTGCCGTTCGCGACGACGGGTTATTACAATTGTTTCCGGCTCCAGGATATCCGCCACCATGAATCGTTTAACGACGACCTGACGATCCACACCATCGAATTGCCCAAATTCTTACTGCCGCTCCAGAAGATCGCCAGCCCGCTCGAACAGTGGACCTACTTTTTGAAGCACGGCGAAAACCTGGATGATCAAAAGATACCCAAACAGTTGGAGGAACCAGCGATGACCAAAGCGATCAAAGAACTGAAGCTGTTTTCGCTCGACGACCACCGGCGTGAAGCTTA
>JAGVGO010000260.1 GCA_020057085.1 Planctomycetota bacterium
GTTGGGAGTGCATCCCTTTCCTGGCACTAAAGTGACCAGGCTTTATTACTTTGCCGCATTCGCGGCAAGCAAAAGTTGAGTTTTTACACAGGCATCAATATTTCCTAAAATTTTTTCATCTATTTTTATCTAGGGTCTGTCCTTTACGATTTTTCGCCACGTCCGAACCCTGGTGGAAGGATTTCGGGATTGTCAGGATAGCTTATCCCATAATCCTATCATCCTTCCACGCATCTGAGCTTGCTGGCGGCTGGTGCTGCTTCTTGTTGCCATTGCCAATCGAGTTCCCAGATACGTACGCTGGCATCGTCACTGCCGGAAACCGCAAACCGTGCATCGGGGGTGATGGTCACGCTGGTGAGCGCGTCGCTATGAGCCAACAGTTCTTTGAGCAGTTTGCCATTCTTGAGATCGTGGATGCGCAAGTGATGATCCAGCCCGGCCGAGAGGACAAAACGGCCGTCCGGGGTGATGGCCACGCTGGTCACGCCGCTGGTGTGGCCAGCCAGAGTACGCACTTGCTTGCCGCTCGTCACATCCCAGACCTGTAACTCGGCATCCTGGCTGGCCAGAACCGCAAAGCGGCCATCCGGGGTCAGAGCCACGCTCGTCGCTTCTTCTTTATGCTCTGCCAAGGTGCCCAAGAGTTTGCCGGTGGTCAGATTCCACAGGTATAATGCGGTATCCCGTCCGGCGGAAATGGCGACGCGCCCGTCATAGCTCACTGCCAGGCTGTTGATGCCGCGTGTGTGGCCGCTGAGGATTTTCTGGCAGTTGCCCGTTGCCACATCCCAGAGGCGCAGGGTTTTGTCGAAGCTGGCGGAGATCGCCTGGGTGCCAGCCGGTGTGATGGCTACGCACGTCACGCCAGTCGTGTGGCCGGAGAAAACAGCGCGGCACTGTTGCGACTGGAGGTCCCAGACCCGCAATGTGTTGAGGATAGGGTGGTTGGGGAAGTTAGTTTTGATAAAACTTATGGCGGCAAGAAAGGCGTCACCAGAGATGCGGCCTTGTCCGTACTCTAACGCCCGCAAATTGAGCACGGCCGGCACGCAGTTGGTGTCGGCTTGCAGTGCCTGGTTGAGAAGCTCCATCGCTTTGTCGCTTTCGCCCAGTTCCAGGTGGGACAGGGCGCGGTTGTTGAGGTCAACCGCTTGCAGACGTACTCTGCCGACGATGGTCCTTGGGTACGCGCTGCCGCTGTGGCGTTGATATAGGTGAGCGCACCTCGTCTTCCACGATGTCGGCGGCGTCAATGGCCTTGGCCAGACCGAAATCGGTCACTTTGGCCTCACCCTCCTGCGACATCAGAATATTGGAGCTTTTGAGGTCGCGGTGTACCAATTGGCATTGCTCATGCGCATAGCGCATGCCACTCGTAATCTGAATGGCAATATCCAATGCTTGCGCCAAATCAGCAATCATTCCACCACGCAGGTAGGTCTTCAAATCCCAACCATTGACATATTCCACGAAAATACGCAGGAGGCCGGCAATCTTTTTTACATACCAGGCGGTAACGATGTTCGGGTGTTTGCCCATATTTATCCACAGCCTGGCTTCCCGCAAAAATCGTTCGGCGGTTTTTTCCGAAGCCATAATTTTAGGCAAGGGCGCTTTGACCGCCAACTGTACTTTCCACAGCCGATGGTAGACGAGATGCACCTCGCCCATGGCGCCTTTACCCAACAGCTTTTTCACTTCATACTGCCCGTCAATTACCTGCCCTGGCTGCCAGGCAGAAATCGCTGCGGTTGGTGACGGCAGCGCCGAAGTTTGCCCCCTGATTTCTTCTGGTTTGTCCATAGCTCACCTTATCTTACAAACTTTCTACCATCTTGCCGACTCTCCAACATTTTGCTGCGAGAGCCTGTCTATCTCGCCATGCAATACCACGCCACAAAAAACACGTCGCACCGGCTGGGTTTTGTCTCTAACGATTGTACACCAGAGACATGCGTTTAGCAAGAAAAATTGGCGGCGGCCATGCTGTCACCACTTTCACGTCTACTGCAAAAATTTGCAATTTTTTTATTGACAATTGCCCCGAACTCTATTATATTAAAACTGTCTATTTAACAGTTTTACCCGGTGGTGTAATCGGTAACACTACAGGTTTTGGTCCTGTCATTCGAGGTTCGAGTCCTCGCCGGGTAGTCAGGCAGAATCGGGCTTCCCCGATTCTTTTTATTAGGTAAATATCTTTTGCCCTCTTTACGGCGAAAAATATGAGAAAAAGTAAATTTTTGGTCTTTTCCGGTTCGGCCCACCCTAAGCTGGGTGAGAGTATCTGTCACTATCTCAACATGGATATAGGCAAGGTATACTTCGGCCGTTTCCCGGATGGTGAAATCGATATCAAGGTGAATTCGGATGTACGCGGCGCGGACGTTTTTGTCGTGCAGTCGGTATGTCCACCGGTCAATGAGAACCTCATGGAATTGTTGATCTTGATAGACTGCCTGAAACGTGCCTCGGCCGAACGTATCACAGCGGTCATCCCCTACTATGGCTATGCCAGAAAAGATCGCAAAGATGAGGGGCGAGTTCCTATTACCGCCAAGCTGGTCGCCGATTTGCTTACCACCGCTGGCACAAATCGTGTTCTTACCTTGGATCTTCATGCCGATCAGATTCAGGGTTTTTTCGATATTCCGGTGGACCATCTGCTGGCACGCGCCATCTTCATTCCTTATTTGAACAACATGCAGATCAAGAAGTTGTCAGTGGTGAGTCCAGATATAGGCAGCGTAAAACAAGCCTCTGCCTATGCCAAAAGATTGGGAGCAGAGCTGGCTGTCACCAGTAAAAAACGGGATTTCAACACCGGCCAGATTGTCTCCATGAATGTATTGGGTGATGTGGCCGACAAAAATGTCGTGATCGTTGACGATATGATCAGTACCGCCGGCACCATTGCGGAAGCAGCCAGGCTGGTAAAAGCAAAGGGGGCTCTCGATATCTATCTGTGCGCCACCCATGCAGTGCTGTGCAAAGATGCAGTTGAGCAACTGCGTAACTGCCCGGCCAAGGAAATCATCGTGAGTAACTCCATCCCGGTCCCTCTCGAAAAATTATTGCCTAACATGACCGTGCTCTCGTTAGGCCCATATTTGGGAGAAGCGATCCGTCGCATCAATAACAGTGAATCAGTCAGCTATCTGTTTGAGCATCCGGTAGAGAGTTGTATCATGCCGCAAAAAGAGCAAATGTAACTTTGTCAGTAATTCTATAAAAAGGAGGCGCGGTTCATTGCCAGTTGCTCATGCAGGAGTGACCGCGTAAATGATATGGAAACCATGTCTGTTACAAAAAGAGAGACGACAGGCAGAAACGCAAGCAAAAGAATGAGAAATTCAGGCGAAGTACCCGCCATAATCTATGGCAACAAAGGGGAAGTCGTCCACATATCTGTGACCGAAGAAGTCTTGTTACTGCATTTGCAGGCACAAGTTAAAGAACTGATGATCAAATATGTAGACGGGCGTGAAGAGGCTGTCATGGTTAAAAAGGTACACTATAATTCGCTTACTTCTACTCTTCTTCATGTAGATTTTTGCAGAATCGCCGAACAGAAAAAGGCGGTTGAAAAAAAATAATAGTTTTCTATGAACCCGTCTGCCAACAGGGCAAAATCACCAGATTCCCTCTGTTTTTTTCCCTTGCGAAACGCAAAGCATTATGATAGCATACGGTAGTAGCAACCGCAGCCGTGTTGGTGACATCAACCGGCTGTGGACTATCGTTAACTCAACGGAGTCGCCTAGTTAGTGAAAATTATCTTTGGTATCGGCAATCCCGGTGTAGAGTACCAAAATACACGCCACAATTTGGGATTTCGATTGATAGACAAACTGACCCAAGAATTTTCCATTAAGACATGGAAGTCCCATTGCCGGGCAATGGTTGCGGAAACTCAAATTGTCCACGAACCCGTGTTACTGGTCAAACCGCTTACCTATGTCAATCTGTGTGGCGAATCTGCCAAGATGATATGCCAGAGGTATAGCCTGTTGCCAGAGACGATGCTCATTGCGGTTGACGATGTAGCGCTTCCTTTGGGGCAAATACGCCTACGACGCAGCGGAAGCAGTGGCAGCCATCGCGGCCTGGCTTCTCTTATCCAATGCCTGGATACCCAGGTTTTTTCACGTTTGCGGCTGGGAATTGACAATCAATTCGGCGGTGACCTGGCATCTTTTGTATTGTCTCGCTTCCATCGGGAAGAAGAGCCTATAGTCGCCGAGATGTTGCAATTGGCCGACGAAGCGGTTATTACCTGGCTCAAACAAGGCATTGATGTCGCCATGAACAAGTACAACAGTCTGAACTACCATCACTTATAAAAGTGTTGTTTGTAATAAGAGGAATAGATAGTTATGGAGATGAGAACTTACGAAGGTATGTTTTTACTCAATCCCACACAAGTAACCCAGGAGTGGGATAAAATGAAAAATGTGATTACCGGTATGGTGGAAAAAAGAGGTGGCACAATTGTAAGCGCCAAAAAATGGGGCGAAAGAAAACTGGCATACGAGATCAAAGGCCACAAACGAGGCACTTATGCACTCGTCTATTTTCAGATGCCGCCGCAAAGCATAGTCACTTTGCGCAGAGACTTCCTGCTCTCGGAAAGTGTGCTGCGGTCATTGATTCTGGTACACACAAAACCTTTTAAAATCCCCGAAATACCTGATAATCCGGCTGAGGGAGAAATTCAAGGTGAGAACGTAGCCGGACAGGCACAGTCCCCCAGCAAAGAACAGGAATCACCATCCAATAACAGTTAAGCCAGCATACTCACCAAAATTTTGGCACAATTTAACTCAACGGGATAGCGCCATGGCTAGTTTAAATAAGGTTTTTCTGATCGGCAACCTGACCAGAAAACCAGAATTGCGTTATACTCCCAGTGGTACGCCGGTTGCTGAATTTGGCATTGCAGTCAATCGCCATTACATTACCAGCAACGGTGAAAAACGGCGGGATACCTGTTTCGTAGAAGTGACAGTGTGGCGTAGCAAAGCAGAAGTTTGTTACGAATACCTGGTTAAAGGTAGCCCTGTATTCATTGAAGGTCGCCTGGAATTGGACACCTGGGAAACTCGCAACGGTGAAAAACGCAGCAAATTGCGGGTGGTAGCAGATACACTTCAGTTGTTGACAAAAGCTGTGAAACAAGGCCCAAGCGAAGTCATGGACGATGATGTACCCGAAGACGAGTTCGACGAAAGGATTCCCCAACCTCCTCTAGCTTAATGAGGAGCAGAGAAAACTGCCCTGTTTCTATTTTAGGAGGCGGCACCCCGACCCGCTAGTAGGCCGGGAGTGGTTGACCGCATGATTTTTATGAGCAAAAAGGAATATCGTAAATTCAACGAAAAATCGAGATGTCGTTTCTGCCGCGAGAATTTTACCGAAATTGATTACAAAGATATTCAAACGTTGCAGAAATTGTGCACTGCCCAAGGTAAACTGTTTTCCCGCAAAAGATCGGGAAATTGCGCTAAACACCAGCGCAAGGCCAAGCGTGCCATTAAACGAGCAAGGTTCCTGGGCTTGATGCCTTATATCGCCTAATACATTCGTGAGGTAAATTTTGTGTGAATTGGAGGCGCGGCGCAGAAGCAAACGCAAGGCCGCGACAGGAAGTATGAGCATGATGGAAGTGTTGTTAATGAAAGATGTCCCGAAACTCGGCCAAAAAGGGAGCATCATTAAAGTAAAACTTGGCTATGGCCGCAATTATTTGCTTCCTTACAGGTTTGCCACTTTAGCTACCAAAGATAATATGCGCCTTCTCGAGGTGGAGAAGAAGCATACATTGCAGGTGCTGGAACAACAGAAGGAAGAGCTAAAGAAGGTGGCACAGGAACTGGAAGTCACAGCCTGCACCATCGAGGCCAAAGCCAACGAAGAAGGCCACTTGTTCGGTTCGGTAAGCTATCCGATGATTCAGGAGGCTTTCAGAAAGCTTGGATTCCAACTGGAACCTGATAGCATCCAGTTGGAAGATGCCAGTCTTTATCCTATCAAACAGCTTGGCATTTTCACTATCACCGTCAGGCTGCATGCGGAAATAGTTGTCAAGACCAAAGTTTGGGTAGTCAGTCAACAGCAGGAAGCAAGTGAATAACTTGTCCAATGTTCCGCAAAACGTAGAAGCCGAACTGGGCGTTCTGGGTTCTATGATGGTGGAAGAAAGTATCGTCAGCGACCTGGTGCCGATGTTGCACAAAAGTTATTTTCTTTCTTCCGCCCACCAACTGATTTTTGAAGCGATTGCCTATCTGTTCGACAACAGCCGGCCGGTAGATCCCGTAGCCGTAGTAGAAGAACTGAAACGCAGAGGTGTGCTGGAGCAGAGCGGCGGAGAATCTTATCTTCTGTCGCTCATGGAGTCCATTCCCTCGGCAGGAAATTATGCCTATTACGCCAAGATTGTCCGTGCCAAAGGGATGATGCGCCAACTCATCAAGGCGGCAGAAACTATCATTGATGATGTCAAGAGCGGTACCACGGAGCTGGATGCTCTGCTCGACAAAGCGGAAAGATTGGTATTCGAGGTGACACAAAAGGAGATATCTTCCGAACCATGCCATCTCAATAATCTCCTGCTGCAAATCGTCTCGGACCTGGAAAAAGACAAGAAGCTGTTCGATGGCGTACTTACCGGTTTTCGTGACTTGGATGATCTGATCACCGGCTTACCTAACTCTTCGCTGATCATTATCGCCGGCCGCCCCAGCATGGGTAAAACCAGCTTTGCCCTCAATATCGCTGCCCATGTAAGCGCCAACCAGAATGTTGGCGCGCTCATTTTCAGCCTGGAAATGCCCAAAGACCAGGTGGCTCAGAACCTTTTGTGTTCCTGGCTTTCCATCAATCCTCGTAAAATCCGCAATGGGCTGCTCCCGCCCGAGGAATATTTGCGGATTACTCAGGAAGTGGCTCGCCTAGGCATGGCTCCCTTGTTCATTGACGACAGCGCCTCGCCGTCACTACGGGAAATCCGCGCCAAGATGCGGCGGCTTAAAGTCAAATATAACATCGGTCTCATTATCATAGACTACATTCAGTTGCTGGAAAACGCAGATGAACGCAGGTCAGAAAACCGCCAGCAGGAAGTGTCGCAGATTTCTCGTGGCCTCAAAACCATGGCACGTGAGTTCAATGTGCCGGTGATTGCTCTGTCGCAACTAAACCGCTCGGTGGATGCCCGTGACGATCATCGCCCCCGCATGTCGGATCTGCGCGAGTCTGGTGCTCTCGAACAGGATGCCGATCTCATTTTGTTTTTGTATCGTGACGAGTATTACAACAAGGAAAGCACTACCAATAAAAACATGGCCGAGGTCATTGTCGGCAAACATCGCAACGGCCCAACCGGTGATGTCAAACTGGCCTTTATCAAAGAACACATGCGTTTTTTGTGTTTGGATGAGCATTTCAGAATTTATGGCTCTCTCCCAAGTAATTAGAAAGGTATGCATGGACCGCGGTGGTATATCCTTTGTGTTGTTGCTGGCAGGATGGGTGTTGTTGACTTTGTGTTCACCACAGTGTACAGCGCAGGTCAAAGACACCGTAGCTGTGGTGGAAATCAAAGGGCTGTTGACTGTTACCGAAGATTTTCTTAAAACCAAGCTGGAAACCCAGGTAGGCCAGCCATTCTCTTCGCGTGCACTCAAGAACGATATCCAGCGCCTGCATGCCTTGAATTTTTTTTCCAACATCGAAGTCCAGGTCAACCAGATTCTGGCTGGGGTGAGGGTCAGCTTTACCGTCACAGAGAATCAGTTGCTCGGCGAAATCAAGCTGGTCGGCAACCTCTCGATTGATACGTCCGAAATACTTGGCACTCTCCGTATCGCCAAGGAAAAATACCTGGCACCCTACGCTCTCTCCCTTGATGTCATCCACCTGACCGAAATGTATCACAAAAAAGGATTTTTGTTTGTTGAGATCAAGACCGAGACAAAACCTGTAAGCGGCTGGGTTGACCTCTATTTTCTCATTGACGAAGGCCCACGAGTTTATCTCTCGGAGATCAATTTTTTCGGCAATCATGCTTTCAGCAAAAGCGATTTTCTGGGCTTCGCCCAAAGCCAGGAAACAGGCCTTTTCTCTTCCTACTACTACGATGAGGATACGCTCCAGGAAGACCTTATTCTCATCCGCAATTTTTACCGATCGGAAGGATACCTGGACGCGCGTGTCCACCTGCGCGACATCATGTTCGGCAACGATCGCTGCAGCATTATCCTCAATATCACCGTTGCCGAAGGTCGCCTCTACGAAGTACGCAAGATAGCTTTTAGCGGGCAAAAACTGTTCAGCGAGGAAGAGATGCGGCATCGTCTGGGGCTCAAAGAGGGGATGCCGTTCAAACGCGACGACATGTACAGGGATAAAAATAAACTCGAACGCTTGTACGGCGAAAACGGCTTTCTCAATATCAGAATCTCTCCCATCGTTTCCTATCCGGACGTCAAGATGCCGGTGGTACAGATCGTTTATAAAGTCGAAGAGGGAGACACCACCAACATCCGCAAAATAGATGTCGAAGGTAACGTGCTCACCCGCGATCATGTCATTCGCCGTGAATTCTTACAATCGCCAGGTGAACAGTTCAATCTGGGCAAGGTGGAAAATACGCAACAACGGTTGCGGCGTTTGCAATATTTTGAAACTATCAAGCTGGATATGCGCGACACCGAAGACGAAAAGTGGAAAGATATTTCCCTCAAGGTGGAAGAAGGCCGCACCGGCAGTCTGCGCTTTGCCGCCGGCATTACTTCGGATCTTGGCGCTGTAGGCGAAATTTCTCTCACCAAGCGCAATTTTGACATCAGCCGCTTCCCTGCTTCGTTTTCTGACCTGTTGTCAGGAGATAGCCTCACCGGCGCCGGCCAGACTCTGGACGCATATTTTCAGATCGGCAAAGATGTCATTCGTTTCAAGCTCTCTTTTGTGGATCCTTATTTTTTGGGCTACAATCTGATATTTGCACCGGAATTTTATAAAACCGAGCGGGCGCGCGAATCGTGGAACGAAGGTTACACCGGCATGCAAGTCTCGTTTGGCCGCAAGCTGGGGCTGGACACGACTGTGAAGCTCGGCTATCGCCTCGACAATGTGGAGGTGACGAACGTAAGCGATGGCGCGCCGCCGGACGTGCTGGATGCGGAAGGCGACAATGTCATATCGAGCGTCAATATTGACTTCACCATTGATACGCGCGACGATTATATATTGCCTACCCGTGGCTATACCATCGGTCTCAATTATGAGCTGGCAGGTGTGGTTTTGCGCGGCCATTACGATTTTTCCAAGGCCAACATCCGCCTCGCCCTTTTCCAGACCATCTACACTACGGAAAGCGGCGGTAAGCACGTGTTGTCCTTCGGCACCCGAATTGGGATGGCCGACCCGCACGGCGAAACCAGGGCGCTGCCGATTTTCGAGCGCTTTTTTGCCGGCGGCTCCACGTCGATCCGTGGTTTCCGTTTCCGTGCGATCAGTCCAAAAGTGAACGACGATCCGGTCGGCGGCGAATTCATGTTTGTCAGCACGGTGGAATACGGTATCCCGATTTATCAGGATATGGTGCGTATGGTGTTGTTTGCCGATTGCGGCAATGTCGTGCCGCAAGTGGATCACACCATCTTCGATGCCATCCGTCTTGCTGTCGGCTTCGGTTTCCGTCTAAAAATCCCAATGCTCGGGCCTACCCCATTTGCCTTCGATTTCGGCTTCCCGGTACGCAAAGAAGAGGACGATGATACCCAGGTGTTCAGCTTCTCGCTGGGCAAATCGTTCTAAGCCTCTGTAAAATTTGTTATTTGGCCTGCCTTAACATGAGCCAGGAGACATATTATGGCTGGAGGTGAAAACAGCAATTTTTTGCGCGGTCCGCTGGCTTATATCCAGCAGACAGCAGTTGATATAATCAGGTTTCCAGTGAGTGTCAATGGAGACTTGGAAGTGAGAGGAAGTGCGCACGATACCTGGTTAAAAGCGCATCCGGAATACAGCGGAGCGTGGCATACTGTCGTGTTCGATCTCGTGAAACGCACAGTGAGAACTAGCCAAGGTAGTCAAAGCGTGGCAATTATGCGCATAGAGCGCGGTTCTTTCACCGACGCCCAACAAGGTACCATGGGCAATGATCGCTGGAAGGCCTTTTATAAATCGAAACACCCGATCACCGGGTACTATTTTCCTTACCTCTCACCGCCAGCGGCAGCAGAAAGTATCAGAAAAGGGTGGGGAATTGCCGACATGGGTCAGGTAGACTTTCCCAGAACTGACCCCGCGTATGATTTCATCTTTACCGGCGCTATGAACGGATGTGCCATCGTTATCACCGAATCGCCTCAAGGTGACGGCCATTATCGCATCTACCACTATCCCAACGTCAGCACCTACCCTCAGTTTAAACCGGCTCGTCTGTGGCCTCACACCAGATTGTATGTATGGACTGCTGAGGATTATGGCGGTGAAGGGATAGACGCAGATGCCTGGAATTTTCTTCACTACGACCGGCAAGCCAGATCATGGTACCTGTACTGTCAACCACATACCTGGGTTTCGACCCAGGTAAACCGCCCGGGTTCCTTTGAAATGGCTGCCGGTTGTCCGGTAATGACTTCGCGAGCCAAGACGTATCGGGCCTACAACCTGCCCGGCCGTATCCCGCTCGCACAGCTGAAAACCGATTTTGCTTAGAGGCGCGCAACTGCGACATTATTTATTTGATAGGGATAGGGTGTGGTGCTTTCTGCAATCAGGCACGGCTCAACGCATATACGACAAAGCCAACCACTTCGCGGGCAATAGAATAGATATCTCGCCATTCGCTATAGCGCGCATGATAGCCGTCTACTCGTTTGAAACCAGCGCGACGCAGAGCCATGCGTGTACGCGGTATGTGAAAATATTGAGAAACCGCCAACGCGCTATGCCAGCCGCTTTGTTTTGCCATAGCGGTGGCGTTGCGTGCCGTCAACATGGTATTGTCGCCCTGGTTGTCGCTTATAATTTTCGCCGCAGGTATGCCTTTGCCAAGGAGGTAATCTCGCATCACCGCCGCTTCGTCATACCCTTCTTTGCCGATGCCGCCACTCACCAGAATGACCGGGCATAATCCTTGTCCGTAAAGATATACGGCAGCGTCGAGACGCGCCCGCAGGCGCGCCGATGGTGTGCCGTTTTTTTCCACTTTGTTGCCGAACACCACGGCCACGTCACAGCGGCTCACCGTGTCACCGGCAGTGAGCCCAGCCCACACCAGCACGCCGGCAGCCGCGACAAACAATACCAGCACGACGCTAGCGCATACCATGATGATTTTTACCTGACGTTTAGGCATGTTATTTTTGCTTTTTTGTAATAGTTCAGGTGAAGAAGTCTTGCTAGTCGCTGTAAATAAATAACCTTTACAAGTTGCGCCGAGATTTTGGCCAAGGGCTAGAAGCGACCGAAGGCGCATAGCCGTAGCTCTGTAACTGAGGGCGCGA
>JAGVGO010000218.1 GCA_020057085.1 Planctomycetota bacterium
ATTTTGTATATTGTAACACACCCCGCTAGAGACGCCAACAAAATATCGTTGGCCGTCAGCAAAATAACCGTTGCGCCATCAAGAAAAAAATGGCAAAATGGGAAATAGTCGAGAGTTTCTCGAAGGCCGAAGAAAAAATTCCGCTATGCAATTTGGAGAGAGCTATGCGCAAAAAAGTGATTTTGATTACCGGTGCCTCCGGCGAAATTGGCCAGGCACTGGTTACAAGAATCAGTGAACAAAAGCGTGGCGACGTTCTGTCTATTGATATCAATCCGATGCCTGACGCACTCAAGGCTCGCTGCAGTAGTGCGATGGTCGGCGATATTCTGGATGACAAACTGTTAGATCGGTTGATCAGTGAATATGAAATTCCTGTCATATACCACCTGGCGGCTCTTCTGTCCACTCGTTCAGAATATAACCCAGAGGCGGCGCAGCGTGTCAATGTAGACGGCACGCTCAAACTGCTCAAACTGGCTGTGGATCAATCGAGCTGGATCGGCAAAAAAGTCAAATTTATGTTCCCAAGCTCCGTCGCCATTTATGGTATGCCCGATCTAGCCACCAAAGCCAATGTGGGCAAGGTGAAAGAACACGAGTGGAATATGCCGGCCACCATGTACGGATGCAACAAACTCTATTGCGAACATCTTGGGCGTTATTATGCCAACCACTACCGTCGTCTGGCAGCAGATAACAAATGCCCGGGTGTCGATTTTCGCGCCATTCGCTTCCCAGGGCTTATCAGTGCCTTCACCGCGCCGACCGGCGGCACCAGCGATTATGGACCGGAAATGTTGCACTATGCGGCGCAAGGCAAAGGTTACGATTGCTTTGTGCGCGAGGACACACGCATGCCGTTCATGGCCATGCCCGACGCTATCAAAGCGATTATCGAACTGGAAGGCGCTGCGGCCGAAAAGCTTACCGCCTGCGTCTACAACATCACCAGCTTTAACCCTTCGGCGTCCGAAATTTTTGAACGAGTAAAAAAGGCATTCCCTAATGCCATGGTCAACTTCAAGCCGGATATCAAACGGCAGGGTATCGTTGATAGCTGGCCGGACGATGAGGATGACAGCAAAGCACGCAGTGATTGGGGCTGGCGCCCTGAGTACGATATCAGCAGGGCTTTCAATGAGTATCTGATCCCCAACATCCGCGAACGTTACAAAAAGTAGTACAAAGGAGAACCTATGAAGCTCGTCACAATTTTTATTTTTTTTACCGTATTGTTGCTAACCACCGGCTGCGGAGCCACCTATCAGATTTCAGAACTAAAAGAGATTGCCGTACCCGCGCGCACGCAAGTGAACAGTGTAAAAAAGGAAGGGCTGTATGTGGCAGTACGCGAATTGAGCGGTAAAGAGGCGGAAACCTATCTTGGCATCAACACCAAATTATATAACTACATACCATTCTTGATGTCGCTGGAAAACAGCGCGGCAAAAGCTTTCAAAATCAAAAGCGCTAATGTCTATATGGTTACCGAAAAAGGTGACAAGGTAAAGCCGGCATATGTGGAAGAAGTGGTGAATGTCTGCA
Source organism: Planctomycetota bacterium (assembly GCA_020057085.1). Lineage (GTDB taxonomy): Bacteria > Planctomycetota > Uabimicrobiia > Uabimicrobiales > JABWCH01 > JAGVGO01. Next base: position 1,549 of record JAGVGO010000218.1, read on the forward strand.
GTTATTCACAGTGGCGGCCATTTCCGCTGTGGCTCACGGTAATCGGCATCGCCATCGCCATTCCAAGTCACAGTAGTATTTCCACTGCCAATAAAGCAATGGAGAGCGATTACAATGTAAAAAGTTTGCGCAAAGACGGTTACATTCTCAATAATCAGGATCAGGCGCACGGCATACTTTTTTTCAAATCTCCTGCCAAAAACAGCAAGTACGATGTATTGACAGTCGAGGTGGAACAGCTAGGCGATAGCGAGGCGGAATTCACCAAAGCCATGACGATCAACGTTTCGCTTGCTCAGTAGCCTTGCACACCGTAATTTTATAGTCCCGTGCAATGCACGGGACTAGGGAGTTAGATTATTTGCTGTTGCCGTAAATGTAGATCGTACCGTTGGCGTTAGCGACGAACATTTTTTGCGCATCGCTGCTCACGGCAATGGCAAACGGCTGCGTGCTCTGGGTCAGCGTCTGCACTTTCTCTAACGCAGGCAGTGCCACTAGTTCGATCTTGGCATCGCGTGTCAACATCGCCGCCGTCTCTTTGCCTGGCAGCAAGGTCAAACGCTTGATCGCCCCGAGATCGAGGCTGTTGAGCAGACTGCCATCCAGACTTTTCCACAGCTTGAGTTTGCCGTCTTCGCTGGTGCTCACCAGATAGTCACGGTTGAGCGCGAGGCCGGTCACCACCTGGTCATGTCCCTTCCAGCCTGCCACTTGTTGGCCGCTAGACAGTTCCCACACGGTGATGAAGCCGTTCCAATGGCCGCAGGCGATGTTTTGGCCATCCGCCACAGGCACAACGGTTTCGATGCTGGCGGCCGTCTTGATCGCGCGTACCACGCTGCCCTTGGCAACGTCCCACTGATAGACGTAAGTGTCCCAGGCGGCCGAATAGAGGGAAGCCCCGTCGGCAGAAAGACGCAGGGCGCGAATCTGATTCTGGTGTCCGCTCCAGGTGGCAAGAAGTTGGCCGTTCGTGGTGTCGTATACCAGAATGTCCATGTTGCTGGCGACAAACGCCTTGTTTTGTGTGGGATGCACGGCCACCGCCGAAATTTCCATGTCGCCGGTCCAGACGTGCTTCTGTTGTTTGCTCTCCACCTGCCACAGCCGGGCGCTCCTGTCCAGACTGCCCGATAGCAATTGCTTGCCGTCTGCCGACAGGGCAAGAGCCGCCACCGTATCAATGTGGCCGATGGTGGGCAAAATCTCCTGGCCGCTCATCATGTTCCACAGACGCATGGTCTTGTCCGAGCTGCCGGAGACCATGAACTGCGCATCGCGGGAGAGAGCCGCCACGAACACCGCGCCCTGGTGGCCGCTGAAGGTCCGTATCAGTTCATACGTTTCGCCATGCCACAGCTTGAGAGTGCCGTCAATGCTGGCGGTCAGGAAAGCCTCCTGCCTGCACACATAGAAGAGTGCCCTGACGCCGTCTTTGTGAGCCTCAAAGCTTTTTAGTTCCTCGCCGGTTGCCAGATTCCACACAGTGACCCAGCCCATATTGCTGCCGGCAAGCAGTAACTTGCCGCAGTTGGAGACGCACACGACGCTGGGGACGCCCTGGGTGATGGTAAACTGCTTGATCTCGTTGCCGCTCTCGATGTCCCACAAGCGGATGGTCTGATCGCTACTCGATGAAACGACCGTCTTGCCGTCGGGGGTAAAGGTGAGGCCTTGCACGAAATCTTTGTGGCCGATGAATTCCTTGATTTTTTGACATGTGCGCACGGCGAAAAGAAGTACCTTGTCCTCTGCGCCGCTCACCAGATAATTGCCGTCGCGCGAAAAGGCAAAGCCGGTACCGTTCGGTTTATTGTAGGCGAGCAATACTTTTTCTGAAGCTACGTCCAGTAGCTTAATGATTGCCTCGCTTCAGCAGCGGTCTTCGACGGCCAGCTTGCTGCCGTCCGGCGAAAAAGATAAGCCGGCTACGCCGTAAATGAGCTGGCCGATTTTCTTGAGTTTCTGGCCGCTCACGCGATCCCACACCCAGATGTTCTTCTCTTCGCCTGACAGCAGATATTTGCCGTCCGGCGACACAGCCACGCCGGTCACCATGGCATCGTGCTTGAAGTGCTCGGCGTCGAGTGTCTGTTCATATACATATGGCTGGGAAGACAGAGGTAATATTCCCCAAGCCATGCACAACAACATAATCAAAAGTGTTCTCTTGCTCATAAAATCCCCTTGTATGGAGAGAGAAGTGTGCAAAAAATTTTTCTCAAAAATACCACAGTGAGCCGGTGATTGCAAATGAATTCTATGTATCATGGAAAATTCCACTGCGCAGGGAGACGAGCTGCAAATTTTTCTTTGCAACCTGTTCTTATGTTTGCTACACTTATGAGAAAATATTGTGTTTCACAAAATTCCAATAAGGAGCTGTAAAAAAATAAGTTTTACAAGTTGCGCAGAGATTTTTGCCAAGAGCAAGAAGCGGCCGAAGGCGCATAGCCGTAGCTCTGTAACTGAGGGCGCGACGACGCTATTGGCAAAAAGATCAAGCAACTTGTAATAGTTATTTTTTTACAGCGACTAAGATAGAAAGGATGCGTCTTTGAAGCTCAGTTACATGTTACGGTATAGCTGGAAGTCGGTGTGGAACAGCAGGGACTGGACGTTTTCATCGCTCAATCTGTTGTCGGTGGCAATGACTATGCTGATCCTTGTCGCCCTCACCGGTCTGCTGCAGGCATTCAAGAACTATACCAACCAGGTGATGGAAAAGCTGCCGCTGCGCATCGAGATTTTCAAATCCAAAGACGCGCTCGTCGAGGATTTGAGCGATATTGAAAAACATATCGGCGCTGTCGGCGGCGTCAAGGCGATATACAAACGCATACCGACCTTTCTTTCTTTTGTCAACGCAAATGAGCGTGTACTCACCGGGCAGAGCGGTATCCGCGGTTCCACCGTATTGCCGGCTGAACCGTGGGGACTCATTGACATCTATGGCAAACCTGTGTCGCTCCTGGGAAAACGCGAGATTGCCGACGCCACGAACAAACCGACGCCGTTCGATGAGATCGGCATCATCATTTCCTTTGATTTACTTATCAAGCTCGAATATCTGCCGGCCACAGCCATTTTCGACAAAGCGGACACCTGGCAACAGATTACTCTGCCGCAGCAGATCAAACTCTATGTGCAAGAACAAAATGCCGCCGTTTCGGCGGGCGGCATGGAACTGCCGGTGCCGATAGTCGCCATCGTCGCCGATCTGTACCGTGGCGACTATGCTGTCAGCGAAGATTTCTACAATGTCTTCAGCAACTGGCAGAACGCCTTTGCCTACATGTTGTGCGATCGTCATGGCAAGCCACTCATCGCACCAGAGGCACAGACGGTGATGGCACACTATGTCCTCAGCGACGAACAGCAGCTATGGGTCGAGAAAAACCAGCAGGTTTTCGCTGCTTACCAGGAATCGCTCGGTGTCAAGATTTTGGCCGAATTCTGGGAAGACCAGAACGGCTTCGAGCAGCGCCTAAATATCCTGCCAAACAGATCCGGCGAGCGATTGAACAAACAACTGCTGGAGGATGTGGAAAATCGGCTGCGTGCCTACGCCCCGCTAGAAAATCTTGGGCCACGGCAGGAGAAGCGAGAACAGGTAACGGTGCGCAACTGGCAAGATTTTCCGTCCATCGTGGCCAAGCACCAGTACATGCAGGCGGCGGTGTATGTGGCGCATCGCAATCACCTCGAAGCGGCGCTCGATCGCCTGCGCTCCATGGGGCTGTTCGCCAATTCGCCGCTCGAACGCTATCTCAAGAGCTTTGCCCGCCAGGAACAATTCTTCACCGCCGCCACCGTCGCTATTTTCGCCCTGGTGTTGTTCCTCTCCGGCGTCGTCCTGTTCAGCACCTTCTACAGCAGTATTCTGCGCAAAAACAAAGAGATCGGCATTTTCAAGACATACGGTGCATCGCGTCTGTTGGTGCTTTCGCTCTTCTACCTGCAATCCACTATCCTGCTTGGCATCGGCTGCCTTGTGGGCATTGCCGGCGGCATCGAAGTTGGCCGACTACTGAGTTCCTGGCTCAGCCGTTTCACCCAGGCCAGCGGCACGGTCATGCTGTTTCAGCTGCCGCCCGCCTATGTCGCCATTCTCGTCGCCATTATGCTGGGCACGTGCTGGTTGGCCATTTTCATTCCTGTGCGTATTGCCACCGCCATAGACCCGGCCGAAGTGGTAAGAGGTTAAGCAATGACGGTGCGGCTTTGATATCCTTTACTTCACAAAGTCTTCCACCTTGCCAAACAGGATGCAACATCTTTCGAGTAGTTCCGCCGCGTTTTTCGCAAACTGGCCTTGCGTATCGAGGTAGAGGGCGACTACCGGCAGATTCTCGTGCTGCTTGACTGTCTTGACGGCACGCACGAATTTTTCTGCATCCGCCACCGTCACTTTGGTTTTGCGGTCTTTCACCTCGATACTGGCGTATCCAATATTTAGGGGGGGAGCTGGCGAGGCTACGTTTTTTGCCCGCCCTCCCCTGGGCAATTGGTTTGGAATGCTCATTTGGCATTGTTCCCAGGGGAGGGTTGGGAGGGGCAAATTACATGCACCGGCCGCACTCTTACCGGCTGTTTTTCCCCTCCCAACCCTCCCCATGGTGGCCAGCTACTCTAAGCGTTCCGCGTCATTGGCCCATGGGGAGGGCGGGCAAGTTGCTTGTCTCCCCCCGAACTTTTAGATACCTCTGCCGCCACTTTTTTCACGCGACGCACGATTGGCTGCCCGGCGCTTCTCGGCCTGGATATTTACGAAGGCCCACACCACTACCAGCACTAACAGCAGTGCCATGACACTACTGCCCATCGCTATGAGGCGATGCCTTTGCACGAAGCGCCAGGCGCGATCCAGTTGCGTCACGGGCTTAGCTAACACGGGACGCCCTGCCAGATAGCGTTCTAGCTCGTCGGCCAAATCTTGCGCACTTTGGTAACGCCGTGATTTCTCCTTTTCCAGTGCCTTGAGGCAGACTGCTTCCAGGTCGGGAGATAAGCCTTGTCTTATGCGGCAGGGCGGCACAGGATCGTCGCGCAGGATTTGGTACATAATGTTTACCGGCGTCGTACCCTGAAACGGCACTCGCCCGGTCAGCATTTGGTAGAGGATGCAGCCAAGGGCGTAGACATCGCTGCGGGCGTCAATTTCGGCGACTTGACCATTCGCCTGCTCCGGCGGCATATACTCTAGCGTGCCCAGCAAGCCGTTGGTTGTCGTCAATTTGGTCTGTTGCCTATCTTGGGCGATTCCGAAATCCAGGACTTTGGGTTCATAGCCGTCAGCGAGCATGATATTGGCAGGCTTGAGATCGCGGTGGATGATGCCCTGGCTATGGGCGTAGTGGACTGCGCGTGCGACTTTGGCCAAGAGGCCAATGAGCTGCGGTAGCGGATGTTGCTCCTGGAGAAAACGCGAGAGCGTCGCGCCCTCGATAAACTCCATCGTGAAAAAAGAGCGACCATTTTCTTCACCTGCCTCAAAAACCTTGATAATGTTAGGGTGATCGAGCTTTACCATCATGCGTGCTTCACGGACAAAACGCTGCTTGCTCTTGTCATTGGCTTCGCTGGCGAGCATCACTTTGATGGCGACATGGCGTTTTAGCGTAGGGTCGTAAGCCTTGTATACTGCACCCATGCCGCCGCGCCCCAGTTCTCGCTCGATCTGGTAACGGCCGAATATTTTGCTGCTATCCAGCGCCGCTATCTCGCCAGGTAGCGACAGATCGGTAGGGGAAGAGGGCGTGGTAGAAATCGGCGGTGGCTGGGGTGCATCGTCCACTAAGGCTTTTAGCCCGCCGTTTTGCCAGGATTCATCGCCGGAAAGCATCTCATCTTCCTCGATTGCCACTGACTTGCCATTGGCAGTGGGCGTGACGGGTGTGCCATGCAGCGACATTTGCGCCTCGGGCGCAAGGAATACGGTCTCCAGCTTGGGAACGAGGCGCTCTATGAGATCGTGGGCGGGCTGGTAGCCAGGATCACATTGTAAGGCTTGCCGCAAATTCTGGGCTGCGACGTCGTATTGTCTGAGTTTGATGTAAGCCATCGCGCTCTTGCAGTAAGATCGGGCCGTCGGCTGCAAGGCGACAATCTCCTGAGCAATCGCTGACGCCTTCTGCCACTTGTGAGCTTTGACAAGCTCGTTGAACTTTTGCTTGAGTTCGTCTATTTTTACTGCGTCCATGTTAGCATCCTCTACCTGATATGCTTACCTCTTTACTGGTTTTTGCCTACTGGCTGCTTCTGCTGCTGCTTGCCCGTGGCACGGCAAAACAAATGCAGGCTTTCCTTCATTTCCGTGGCGTTGCTATAGCGATCTTCTGGCTTAAATGCCATCGCTTTTTCGATGATCTGCACGAGTTTTGGCGGAAATTGGTTGCTATAATCAGTCAGTCGTTTATAGGTATTGCTCGCTTTGGCGGTTAGAATTGCGCTCAGGCTAGTTCCGCATTCAATGAACGGTACTTTGCCGCTGAGAGTCTGGAACAGAGTAGCGCCTACGGCATACAAATCAGAACGATGGCCCACGTGTTTAGAATCTTGAAGCTGTTCGTAAGGTGCGTAGTAGGGCGTGCCGATAATCTGGCCGGTTTTCGATAGCTGGTAGGATTCATCGAGGGCTTTGCTCATGCCCATATCTATTAACTTGAGGACACCCAGGCTAGTGATGAAGATATTGCCCGGCTTGATGTCGCGGTGGATGATTTTTTTCTGGTTTGCATATTCCAGTGCCAGCAGCAGATAGTAGCCAATCTGCGCTACCGACGCGGGATGTAAATTGGGGCGCTCTTGGATAATCTTGGATAAAGTACTGCCAACGATATATTCCATAAGCAGATATGGATAATCTTTTTGGATGCCATAGCATTTGATCTTGACAATGTTGGGGTGATCTAACTGGGTAAGGATTTGCGCTTCGCGCTGGAAGTATTGGAGCAATTTGCTGTCGTTTATTTTTTTGAGAACCTTCAACGCGCCGCGTTCATTGGTGGTATTGTCATGGACCAGATATACTTTGCCCATGCCGCCTTCACCCAGTAGTTTGAGGATCGTATAATCGCCAAATTGTCTGGTCGTTTTCGACAGATTCGCCTCTGGCATCATGGCTTGCTCCCGGCCTTTCATGAGAGGTGTTTCTGCTGCTTCGTCTTCGTTCTTAAATCTTTGATCCAGACTGTCGAGGCTGGAATCGCGTGCTGCCACAATGTGTTCCCCTAATAATTCTCCACACTGGCAGAAGATTTGCATACCATTGCTCGATACTTCCATATCCATTGTGACCTGATTGCCACATTTGCATTTGCAAGTGGTGCGATAACGATGAGACATAGCGTCCTTCTCCTTATTAGTTGGTTATTTTTTGTCGTCAGCGACCGGCGCTTCCAGGTCCCAGATCAGCGTTTCCATTGATTGCAGTGACATGGCCAGGTAGCGAAAGTCGGGCGTGATGTCGAGTGCCGCTATCGGGTAGCCGGCAAAGAGCGGCAGTGGATAGATGCGATCGAGTTTGCCTATGTCCTTGCCTTCCAGATGCGGGTAGATGTAGAGCGATTTGTCGCCGAACAGCCAGTAGTTCTTGCGTTTGGGGTCGTAGGTCAGGCGGTAAACATTACTATGACAGTCAACTTTGTGGATTTGCTGTTGCTGTGTCTTGTAGTTGTGGATGTAGACAAAGCGGCCATCTGGTTGAGCAAAGTAGCCATTGTCAGCGAAGCATACCGCTGCGCTTGGATTTTGGTGCGTTCTCCAGGCCCATAGTAGTTCAGGCTGGCGGCCAGGGTCTATTTGCCAGAGTTGGTAACTAAATTCGCCAAGATAACAAAGAAGAAGATGGTTGTGCATATCATAAGCAAGAGGGGAAAAGTGCGCATTTACCGGCAAGGTAAGTTGTTGAACCATTGTTAGCCGGCTATTTTCTAGCTTCCAAAGTTTTATCGAAGCGGCCTGGCCATCTACCGACAGTAAATCATGTTCAAGGCAAGGAAAATAGGTGTGGGAAGTCCAATCGCTACCGCTACTGAGAAAATTTTTCAGGGTACTTAGTTCCCAGATTCCACCGGAGTTAACTGAGCCTCCGGTAGTGAGTATGATGGAAGAAGCCTGTACGAGTAACAAATTATTATTGTTGCTAAAAACCAGCGAGCAATACACATCTTTGAAAATATCTTGTAAAAAGGCGAGGCGCTCATCTTTTAGGTTCCACAAATACACCTTCGGGAGAGCATGGACGGCAAAATATTCTCGCTTGGCATCCAGCGCGATATTGCATACCTTCCGCTGATTTACATTATTTGCCAGGTGGCTATGTCGCAGTTTTTTTCCCAGGGCAAAGTGTGCCTGAACATCGGGATATTTTTTAAATTTACTAGCCCCGAACCGCGTACTGACATTTTTTTGCCAGTCATAGCCTTGCACAATGGTATTATAAACCAGCAATTGGTCTTGCTGAGAAGCAAAGCAGAGCGAGGTGCTGAACAGCATCATGCCTTGCAGCGGGGCTTCCCAAACTTTGCGATAGTGGAAGGTATCCCACACGACTACCTTACCATCTATGCCGGTTGAAGCTAAAAAACCATCGTCGCTACTGACAGCTATGTCTGTTATACCATCGGCATGTGCATCGGCGATGCAAAGAGTCGTTTGTCTATCGTTCAGGCTATAAGCAAAGATATCGCGCAAACCAGCGATAAATAGGCGGTTGTTTGCTTGATTAAAGCAAAAACTCCGAGCCCCAAAAATAGTAGGTAATATTTTAGTATCCTGGGTAGGGTTTTGCAAATCAAATATCATCGTTACTAATCCGCCTTCGCCACCGAGGGCAAAGTAACGGCTATCTCTACTGAAATTTCCTGCCATTATGCTATGAGCCAGATCTTTCTCAAAAACGGCTTCCAGATTTTCGACTTTAAAAATAAAACTTTTTTGAAATGGAGGTTTGCTATCGGGCTCTTCACCTCCCCAAAACAAGAACCGGGAATCTGGGCTAAAGCGGAATTTGTCAGGCCTGGCTAATAATTTATCCTGGGCATAAAAACTTTTTTTAGCTATTTGGCCGCTCCTCAAATTGCCCAAAATCAAACTGGCTTGTGTGTCGTGTGTGGCTATGTATTGGCCATTGGGGCTAAATGCAATCTGATTCTCGCTACCAATCCCAGAAAATCGTTGTACCTCTTTTTGCTTGTCTCGATCTACAACCACTATATCGTTATTTTGCCGAAACGCATACAGATTAGCCAGGGGTTGAACAATCAAAGTACCTTGTAGAACATCAGGAACAATGTGTGATTTATGCGGAAACGGTGCAATGCAATACTGGTACATGTCCGCCAGTGCCCGCTGGAGCAGGCTCATTTGCTTACCAAGCTGCACCTTATTTTTTATGCTCACATCGTCTTCAGGCTTTACTGCCAGAAAATCGGCCTTTATTTTCAGTGCCAAAAGTTGCCTGGCATTGCCCCATTGCTCATAGGCAGCAAAGTACGCCTGGTTCTCGATCTCTTTTTTGGCGAGGATCAACCAAGACTCTACCTGGCCTAAATTGGCCGTAAGCTTTCCCAGTTGTGCCTCTACTCCTCTTTGTGCCGCCAAGTCACGTTCTCTCGTAGCGATACCTGTCTGCCTTTTGGCCTCCAGCTTTTCCTTGTTTGCCAAGTCCCGCTCTTTTTCAGCACTGTGCTTCTCGGCCTGGATACGCACAAATGCCCACACCACCACAATGACAAACAGCAGTGCTATCATTCCACTGCCCATCGCGATGAGGCGATGCCTTTGCACGAAGCGCCAGGCGCGATCCAGTTGCGTCACGGGTTTGGCTAACACAGGACGCCCTTCCAGATAGCGTTCTAGCTCGTCGGCCAAATCTTGCGCACTTTGGTAACGCCGTGATTTCTCCTTTTCCAGTGTTTTGAGGCAGACTGCTTCCAGGTCGGGAGACAAGCTGCGTCTTATGTTACAGGGCGGCACCGGATCGTCGCGCAGGATTTGAAACAGGATATTCATTGGCGTTGTCCCCTGAAACGGCACTCGCCCGACCAACATTTGGTAGAGAATGCAGCCAAGGGCGTAGACATCGCTGCGGGCGTCAATTTCGGCGGCTTTGCCATCTGCCTGCTCCGGTGACATGTACTCCAGCGTGCCCAGCAGCTCGTGGCTTTTCGACAATTGGCTCTGTTGCCACTGGCTTGTTTCTTTGGCGATGCCGAAATCCAGGACTTTTGGTTCACACCCGTCAGCCAGCAGAATATTGGCAGGCTTGAGATCGCGGTGGATGATGCCCTGGCTATGGGCGTAGTGGACTGCGCGGGTGACTTTGGCCAGCAGGGCAATGCGCTGCGGCAGTGGATGTTGCTCCTGGAGAAAACCAGACAGCGTCGCGCCCTCGATAAACTCCATCGTGAAAAAAGAGCGCCCGTTTTCTTCCCCGGTATCGAGAACCCTGATAATGTTAGGGTGGTCGAGCCTTGCCATCATGCGTGCTTCACGGACAAAACGTTGCTTGCTCTTGTCATTGGCTTCGCTGGCGAGCATCACTTTGATGGCGACATGGCGTTTTAGCGTAGGATCGTATGCCTTGTATACTGCACCCATACCGCCGCGCCCCAGTTCTCGCTCGATCTGGTAACGGCCGAATATTTTTTTGCCATCCATTTCCGGTATTTCGTCAGGCAGAAGAATCTCGGCGTTTTCTGCCTCAGGAGATGCGGCGGGTTCTTCCACCAGACGACGCAGCCCCGAGCCGAAGCCTGGCACTTTTCCGAGCGAATTGGTGGTGCCTGGTGTTGAAGTCGTTGGTGCTGGTGATTCTACGTCTGGTACAGGCACTATCTCGAGTTCAGCTAGCGGTATCTTATCCGCATTCCTGGCATAGTCGGGAAAAAACGTATCACCTTCCTGTTTATTGGCCTCAGGCTGTTTGGCCACGGCTATTTTCTGTTGCGGTTCAACCCATGTTTTCGCCACCCATCTTTCCAAATCAGGTGTCTGGCAATATTCCTGCGCCTGTTTTAGCTGTTGCGCTGTCAGATAACGATGTTGTAGCAGAATTTTTGCCAGCGTTAGCTTCTGGCCTTGCGTTCGGTACTGTTGCTGGATTTGCTGGCACTTGACAAGCTGTTCCTGCGACACCAGCCGTAGCGCAAGGATTGCCTCCTGCAGCTCCGCCTCTTTGCTATCCATTTTTTCCTACCTTTACCCTTGCGTTTCGCGTAAAAAAATTGGTAAATTCACAAAAGTCACTTAATTTTACGCGAATTGGCAGTTTACTGTTCTGGTCAACAACATGTTGAACAAAAAAAGCTGTAAATCTGGGCGAAAAATAGTACAATAATGATGTGTGTGTAAAAAGTGCCCGCCGCGAATG
>JAGVGO010000045.1 GCA_020057085.1 Planctomycetota bacterium
ATTTTGCCATTTTTTTCTTGATGGCGCAACGGTTATTTTGCTGACGGCCAACGATATTTTGTTGGCGTCTCTAGCGGGGTGTGTTACAATATACAAAATTACTACACAATAGATAGGCTCGTGGAAAAATGTTTTTGGCCTTGAGTGCGGTGAGGAAAGCGACAATAGCATCATATCGCGGAGCGATTTATAAGTAACACGTTATTGCAATATTGTTATTGGCGATGGGTGGATGGTTTATGAAAGAATACTTACTTAGTTGTAATTGTGGACTTCAGCTTAAACTTGAATACCTTCCCAGCACTTATCTCAAACTCTCCTGCCAGCGTTGTCAGAACACATTACTGCTGCAAGAGAACCAGCAAGTGCTGGGCAATTTCCGCGAAATAACTAACGAAGCAGTGTCACCTTCGGAAAAAACGGCTGCCTACGGTCAAGGTCAACCTGTTGCCGCCAAGGTTAGTGCGCCGGTGAATCAGCCAACTGTTTTGGAAATCGAAGAACTTGAGGCAACGCCGACACCCGCACCCGAGCCCGTAGCACCACCACAACCTGCCGTTCTTGCCCAACCTCCTGCCAGTACTGTGGAAGGTAAAATCATTGACCAGTACGTAATCATCAAAAAGATTGGGGAAGGCGGCATGGGCAAGGTATTTCTGGCCGAAGATCAGAAAACCCACGAAAAGGTTGTCATCAAAACTTTGATTACCAAAGAGCTGGAGGACGAGCGCGGCAAGAAGCTGCTCAGTTATTTTATCCGCGAAGCGCAGATTCTGTGCGCACTCGAGCATAATTACATCGTAAAATACAAAGGCACGGGCAACTATGCGGGCTATCCCTACCTGGTCATGGAGTATATCGAGGGCGAACGCCTGGAAGACATAGTACGCCAAGGACCCATGAAACTGTCGCAGGCGATTCCGATACTCTATCATCTGGCTGAGGCACTGGAATATGCCGAACAAGTGAACATCGTCCACCGCGACATCAAACCAGCCAATGTCATTTTGCTGGGTACTGACAAAAAAATCCCCAAGCTCATTGACTTTGGCCTGGCAAAATCGTTAGGCGAAGAACTGTACGCGCTCACACACTTCACCAAAACCGGCGAAAGAATGGGCAGCCCGTTTTACATGCCGCCTGAACAAGTGGAAGATGCCAAACGCGCCACCCATCGCTCGGACATCTATGCGCTGGGGGCTACGTTCTACCACATGCTGGCCGGTAAGCCGCCATTCTTCGAGCATGCCAACCCCACACAGCGTGGTCTATTGCTCAGAGCGATCAGCGAAGGCAAATTCACACCGCTGTCGCAGGTGCGTCTCAAATTACCTGGAGAGATTTACCAGATTGCCGAGAAGACGATGGCCTTTAGCCCTGCCAAACGTTACGCTGCCGCGCGTGAGCTTAAGGGCGACTTAGACAAGTTCTTGCAAAAGATAAACGGCAAGCAATGAACAGGAGACGAGCATGGCTACCCCAGAAGATTTAGCATTTGCCCAGACTGCGCTGGCACTCCAACTCGTCAATGAACGGCAGATCGAGGAAAGCCGCCGCATCCAGGAGCAGCTTGCGCAAAAAAATAAATACCTGCCACTGCGCGTGATCTTGCTCAAACAGCAATACCTTTCCGCCTCAGAAGTCACGACCATTGTCCAGCAGCAAAAAGCCTCCAACATCTCGCAAAAAGTAACCGCCCAGGCTCCAGATTTGCCAGTAGAGCAAGCTGCCAATGTCTTTGCCGATTTTGTTGATACCATCACCCCTGGTCGTCGCTTAGGCAAATACGAAATCATCAAACAGATCGGCGAAGGCGGCATGGGCAAGGTCTACCAAGGGCGTGACCCAAAGCTACAGCGCATCGTCGCCCTCAAGACGCTGCTCAGGCAAGACAACAGCACGCCAGAACTCTTGGTGCGCTTTCAACGTGAAGCCCAGCTTCTGGCCGAAGTATTGCACCCCAACATCGTGCAGATATTTGAAATTGCTGAGGAACAGGGCACGCTTTTCTTTGCGATGGAATATGTCGAAGGCGAAACGCTGCGGGCGAAGATCAAAAAACACCTGCCCACGCCCCGCGAAGCTGTTGTCACGATGGTCGCCATTACGCATGCCATCGCCTATCTGCATAGCAAAAACATCATCCACCGCGATCTCAAGCCCAGCAACATTATGATGCAAAGCGATGGCACGATCAAAGTCATGGATTTTGGCCTTGCCAAAAAGCTTCTGAGCGAACAGCAACTCACCCGCCCTGGCGACAACATTGGCACGATCGGCTACATGCCGCCCGAACAGTACGAAGGCCAGCCCGACAACATAGATGTCCGTAGCGATGTCTATTCACTCGGCGTGATGCTCTACGAGATGCTCACTGGCACCATGCCGTTCCAGGGCGAAACGCCGATCAATGTCTATCTCCAACAAATCAAGTATCTCCCCAAATCACCGCTTTGGCATAACAAAGGCCTCAGCCTGGATGTGGCGAACATTTGCCTCAAGGCTATCGAAAAAGAAAAGCCAGACCGTTACCAGAGCGTACGGGAAATGGCCGCAGACCTGACGCGCTACCTGAACGGTGAGCCGGTGTTGGCGCGACCGCTGGCCTGGCATGTGCGCACCGCGCGCAAAATCATACGTCGCCCTGTTCTCCTTAGCGCCGCCGTTGTCTTGCTGCTTGCTTTTGTCGTAAATATCTCCGCCTATCGCTTGCAACAAGACCGCCCGGCAGCGCAAAACCAGCCTGCGCACACGCAAGATGCTGCACACACGCCAAACGATCATCACCAAAGCCTACCGCAAGGTGATGACGCAAAAGAGTTGAGCAGCTTGCTCGATGACATCGCCAGCCAGTTGCCCAGCCAAAAGCCAGCCGAGCTGGCAGCGACGAGAGCGCGTCTTAACAATCTTCTCAAGCATCCCCAGGCTGCGGATTATACGGTACAGACACAGGTTCTGCTTGCGCTTTGCACGTACTATCATGGCGATTACAGCCAGGCCGAACCAAAACTTACGCTACTCCTGGCACAAGCGCGTGAGAACATGGCACGAGAATTACAGTGCCAGGTGGTACAAAGCCTGCTGCACATGGCCTTTGTCCGCAAAGACTTCAATCGTGCAAGCGAAATTTTTGTGCAACTGCGGACCAGACGCTGGCCGAAAACGCAGTTTGCCCCGGTCGCCCGCACTTTGTACGAGATGGCACGCGAGCTTGTGGCGCAGAAAGATTATAAACGTGCCCACGGCTGGCTGGCAGCGATACAAGATGATCTGCCCGGCGAAGCGCCATACTTCCAGACCGTATGCCAGTTCTACCTGACGCGACAGCTTTCTGGCGATTGGGGCCGGCTGCAATGGCTGTGGAAGTCAGACAAACTAGATACGCTGGCCGACCGCAAGCCCGTGTATCTGTTCCAGGCGTACTGTTTTTGCAAAAACCGCGAAGACAGCAATGCGCGGCAAGCTCTGGACAAGGCGGGCGGCAAGGATTTTCCAAGGGCGCAGTATCCAGAGTGCGAGGAGTTGTGGCAAGATGCGGAGTTTGCGCAGTGGGTGGGAAAGTAGTCCGTCCTCACGGCACTATGACAACGGTTAGATATGAAATATGAATCTACAAAAACTCGAGTTTATTTTGCATTGTCTCTGCCCAAACAGACTGAAGCTTTCGCAATAACCTCTTCATGGTTTCTCCTAGGGGCAATTGTGTGGACACGATGATACCCCAGTGTCCTCGTTGTTCCATTATATAGTCATTATGGAGAACTACGAAGTCTTTCACATTGAATGTAACAACACACCGTTGCTCCTGTATCGCATAGTCGAGTTGCTCTCTGTCTGTCTTCCCTTTGCGGGCGAGTTCTTGCGCATGCACAGCATCAAAACCTCTGTTGCGAAGAGCATGAGCGAGTTCAGCATGAACATCTTCATCCAGAAACAGCTTAACCTTCAAGCGTTATTCCTTGTTCGGAGAAGGGGTCATAACTTGTTGTTTCCAATAATCTTCATTTTTTTCTTCTTGTATTTGCTTATCAATTTCATCTTGATGGTCAAAGTAGTAAGCTAGAGCAGAATGAACTTGAGAAGGCGTTAGGTGACGAAGGCTGTTTAATATTTCATCCACACTCATCCCCATTTGATAATATCCTGCAATACACCTCACCGTAATCCTAGTACCTTCAATTAACGGCGCACCATTGGCAATGGCAGGATTAGAAGTAATGTATGGATATGTGAGTTTGGTCATTCCTACGTTCATAAGAAAATTCTCCTATTTTGTTTCCACTGCCTGTAACATAAAGCGATACAACCATGCACATTGCTCAAACGACGCAGGGTTAAGCCAGGTTGATTTTTTACCTCGCGCATATTTTCTTCCGCTTAACCCTGCGGCTACAAGTCTTTTCAACATGCGATTTACAGAGGGGATGGGGCGCTCACCGCACCTCTACATACCGCACCCCACGCGAGTAGGTGAGCGTCACGTCATCCACCACTGGCGTAGACAGCACTGGCTTGGCATCGCCACTAAAGCGGACATCGAGACACACGTCATCCGCATTACAGTCAACCATACTACTGTCCGCCTGGAGCAAAGGCCCGGCGAGGCGCTGGCCTTTGGCATCGCAGAGCGTCATCTCGACGTTTACCGTTGCGACATTGCCCTGGGCGGCAAAGTCCACGCAATCCTGCGGGCGATATTGTGTCCAGCGTAAGGCGCCGAGGTGGAACGGGCCGCTGCCGGACGTGAGCGGGAGGACGCGCGTGCGGTAGCATGGCTTACTCTCACCCACGCCCTGGTAACGCCCCGTGAGGTAGAATGCCGAGGACATCTCTTCGGCCTGGCTGAACATCTCGTCGCTCTTGCCCTTTAGCTCATAGGCCGCGACATTGGCATAGGTGCCGTTCGCCGGGCAGGTCAGCCAGATTTGCTGCGGGGTTGGCGCTGGCTTAGTTGCGGGGCTGGTTGCCGGAGGTTCTGCGATGAACTTGAGCTTGCCGCCAAGGTGAATGTCGTGGACTTCGGCGTCGAGGGTAAGGTTTGCACCTGTGCTAGAACTAGATAAAACTTTTTGCATATAGCTTAAACCTTCGTCAGTAAACTCGGTGACGAATTCACCTATTCGAATTGTAGGATAGGCATTCCAACGTGGAGTATGGCGTGGAGTATTGTTAGGAAAACTCCCAAAAAATATTTTGCGAATACCTGGAATTTGTTTTTCAGCACTATCTAAAAGTTGCAAAACTTGTCCTATAGCTTTTTCTTTCTCTATATTACGGTCAATGACTCCATGCGTGGAGTACAGCTCTGCAAAAAGTTTTTGCGAACCTGGAACTGTTTTTACGCCCTCCAGATAATACTCATCTTCAGCGCTAAAGTTGCTAAAACCGCTGCCACTTCTGAGATTTTTTGTAAAATACTTTGACCAACTCTTGGTATGTTGGACATTTTTGGAGCTTGTGCTTATTCCAGGCCCTACGAAATCTGAGGGAAGAAAAGCCTCTTTTGAAAGTCGTTTCCCTGTGCCGATTCCATTATTATTTACTTCCTGGTTCATAGTGTAATATCCAACGCATCGCGGGTTCTGACTTTGTTTAATCTGCTTTGTAGGGTTCTCAGCAACAAATATTATAATATAGCTTTTTATAGTGTTTTCATTAATGCGTTCCGCAAAAAGAAGCTCAATGAAAGAAACATCCTTTGTGATCTCGGCTCGGGATTGGTTCACCCCCAACCTAATCTTTCCCTCGTTCCAATACAGCGCAAAAAATATCCAGCGATTCTGGCTTATGCCATCGGGCAGCGGGAGGCCAAGCTGGATGGGCTTGCCGGGGCGCAGGCCGCTGCCGCGATCCCAGGCAAAGAGGCGCACGGTGGCGCGGTCGCCAACCAGCACACCGCTCAAGAGCGGCAGGGATTTGCTGTCGTTGTAAATCTGGAATAGCTGCGCTACTTCGGCACTGTTGGAATCGAAGAGCGAGTGCGGCCTGGCCCAGGGGTCCATGATGTTCCAGTCGGGCTTGTACCAGAAGCACAGGAGCGTTGTCTTCGATGGTGGTAGCTCGCCAGGCTTGGCCGCCGGCTGCTCGTTTTTCGGCTGTTCAGGGATGGCGCTCGGCCTTGCCAGGGAATTTCCCGCAAAGCTAAACACGCCATCGCCGTAGACGTTGCCGGTGTCCTGGCCGGTGAGCGGGCCGGGGTCTACGCCTTGCCACTGGCTGTTTGCGGCAATCGGCTGGGCAAAGGTCGGCGGTTGTGGATACTCGCTGGGCGTCTTGAAGGCTTGTGCGCTGAGTCCGAGGTAGCCATCGTAGTAGCAAATCTTGGCCTGGTCTGGCGCTTCTGGGTAGGTAGCGATGCCACTGCTCTGCGCTAACTGCTCGGTAAAATCGCGTTGGCTCGTCAGACTATACTGGTCAAAAACTTGCACGATGGCGCTGCGCTGCGGCGACTGGGCGATGACCTGCCCGCTGCTGCTCACGATGCGGCTCAGACTGGCGATGGCGAAGTAGCCGGTGGGCGCAAAGCAAAATTCGGTGGTGTAGACGATGAGGTCAGTTTTGTCTATGCGGTAGAAAAATCCGTTGTCCGGCACGCTGCGGAACAGCGAGTAGAGGTAGCTGTCGGGGAAGTCGGGCGCAAATTTGTTGAGGCCGGTGTTCGGGTTGGCATTGGCCCACACCAGCATCGCCTGCTGGGCCGTGAGCTTGGGCTCGTTTTGTTTGAGCTGCGCTGCCACCAGATTTTTCAGAAACAGCGCAAAATCCTGCCACGACGCAAATGGCTTGCGCCGGCGCTCGGCGATGATTTCGTTGGCGAGGTAGCGGGCACTCTCGAGGCCAAGGTGTACTTCCTCCAGGCGATCTGGCTGGTTCTGGGCATCGGCGACGAGCTTTTGCGTGGCGCTGTTCAGGTGTTTGTTCAGTTCGGCGAGCGCGCCTTCTTCACCCTCTTTGCTGAGAAACCCCGGCCGTACTACACGCGCGCTCAGGCCGTTGAGACAGGCGACCAGCACCGGGTAGTCGCTGCTGTTGATGTTCACCGGTGCGCGCGGCTCAGCCATCATCTTGGTGTAACGAATCGGCTGCGGCAAACGCGGCGTCTTGCCTGCCTGCCACTGCGCTGCCAATTTCTCTGGTGCTGCAACTTCGGGCGTCACCTCACCGGCGGTAAACGGCGGCTTGATGGTGCTGGGGTTTAGCCAACTGTAGGCCGTGAAATATTGGGCGAGGTCGGCCAGCTCCGGCGGCAAGGTGTTGACAACGTCCTCTTGGCTAAAGCTGTCGCGTGCCATGAGGCGATTGAGGTACTCTGGCAACTGCGCCAGCGGCAAATTTTTGTAGCGCGGGTCTTCGCCGAGAAGCTGCACCAGCGTGTAGATCATCCGCTCCATGCCCGGACGCGGCGGCTTCTCATCTTCGCTGCTGGCTGGCGGCACCGGGCTACGCAAATTCGTCCGGCTTAAATCGCGGATCGCCTCATAGCGCAGATTGCTCAGTGGCAGCCGCGCCGAGAGATCACTGACCTTGAGACTGGACAAGAGACTATCGCTCCCCAGAGTCATCTTACTGCTGTAGCCAATGCCATGCTCCTCGCCCGCCATAAACGACGGTACCAGCGCCTCGGCGAGCGAGCATGTTTCGCTGTCCAACTTGCCACTGGCATTGACATCCTTCCCACCATAGTACCACACAGGAACCATAGGCCCACCGAGCGAGGTGAGGCTTTCGTACCATCTGTCGTGGCGGAAACAGTCGTACAGCTTGCTCACCGCCAGTTCCATGCCTGCCTCCACCCCGAAACCGACCTGGATGGCGTAGCTGGCATTGGTGGCCGCACTACGTTCCAGCGTCGCCAGGTGCAAGAACGTAATGCCCATCAGGGACAACATCATCAGAATCGCAACGACAAAGATCAGCGCGAGTGCCTTGTTCGATTCAGATTTTGCTTTTTGCATTGTTTTTTGCTCCTTAAAAAAGCAACCTATTTCGCCTTAAACACATTCCCATCAATTTGTATTGTATGCACTTGTACATAATCGGTCGTAATTTTTCCAGCGGCTAGGGCAATTCGCCCGCGTGCGAGTTTAGCAGGCACACCAGTCACTTTAACCATCTCACCTTTTTTATAAGCGGCGCGAATGGCTTGCGCTTCCTCATCTCCAAAATTTGAGGGAAACTCAATGGCTTGCTCGGCGGCATTGTCCCCGCCAGCAAGGATGATGAAGTATTGGATGTGTCCGTCAAACTCCTGAACATCCATGATTTTGCCGGCCACCTGGAGTTTCTTGGGTTGCTCGGTTAGTTTCGTGACCGGGGGATTGTACACGGCGGTCGTGTTGTCTGGATTTGTTGGCGGAGTATTCTTCGACTTGTCGGGTACCACGTCGGTAGTGGCTGGTGACGGCCAGAACCATACGAGCAGTATCAGCAGCACGACGGCACCAAACCCAATGGTCAGCTTGCGAAAAACCGGTTTAGCAACCGCTGGCGCTGGTTTGGCAGGCTTGGCCTTTGGTTTAACTGACGGCGGTTTGGGTAGTGAGCCTGTTGGCGGTTTTGGTATTGCGCCGGTCGGTGGTTTTGGTAGTGCGCCAGTCGGCGCTTTGGGTAGGGCGCCAGTCGGCAGTTTGGGTGGCTCATCAAGATCGAGAGTATCCTCCAAACTGCCTGGCTGGTCGTGAGAAATGGCAATCTCTTCGCCAATGCTGATAATTTTGAGTTCGCTCACCGAGCTGAGTTTATCCTCGGTGATTTCGATATCGGCATTTTCGAGCATGCTGGTGAGACTACTATACACCTGGCGTAGCAGCAAGACGATATCGCCGATGCTAAATTTAGTGCCGGGTTCGATTTTTTCGCAGGCGATTTTGCGGCCAAGGATAGACACGCCGTTTTTGCTGCCCAGATCTTTGAGCCAGCAACCCTCTGCTGTTATAGAGACTTGAGCATGGCGGCGGGATACTTTCGGGCCTTGCAGGGCAATATCACCCTCGCGGCCAATGATGATAGTCGCGCCTATGGGAAAGGTGTACTGCTTCGGTTCGTTGCCATAAGTACTGGAGACGACCTCGATGCTGTAATCACGTGCTGTCTCACCGGTCGGCTGAGGTGGCTGATCTTGTTGATCCAGCGCGGCCACAAAGCTGGTGGAGAATTTGTCGTCTTTTGATGGTTTCGTGGGCGTGCCAGGTAAGGCAGGGTCATTCTCGCTCTCCAGAGCATCGAGCGCCTCCAGTGAGCCAAACTTTTGCTCGAGCCCGTCCAGCAGATCGTGTTTAGCTTGCACCACCTGCGCAAGCCGGGATGGAAGCTCAGCAATGCTAGGGCGATCTTGTTTCTTCCAGGCCAGCATCTGGGCAATGAGCTGGCAGACAGCCAGCGGGAGATGGGGCACAATGTCTTGTATTTCCTGTGCTTTCAGGCGTTTTTCTTCGGCGATGAATTTTTTGTACTGGGCGGGATTGTTAAAGTTGTACGGGGCTTCACCGCCGATCATCGTATAGAAGATCGCGCCTAGCGAGAAAATATCGGCGGCAATATCCACCGTGCTGGGGTCGAGTGCTTGCTCCGGTGCGGTGAATTTGGGAATCACCATTTGCGAAGTCGCCAGCGTCATATGCCATTCTTCCGACTTGATGAGAAAAAAACCCGTCACCCGCACACTGCCGTCCGGGCGCAGTAAAATATTGCGCGGATTGAGGCTGCGATAGCAGGATTTATGGTCGTGCAAAACCGCCAGGGTATCGGCGAGTGCGCTGACGATTGTTGCAGCTTCGGCCAGTGGCAACACGCTTTTGCCGGCCAGGTAGTTTTGCAGCGTCTGGCCTTCGCAGTATTCCGTAATCACGTAACACAGGGGAAATTTGCATTCGTAAACGATGCCATACATTTTCAAAAATGCGTGGTGCGGTAGCACCTGGGATTTGCGGGCGGCGTTGATAAAGCGGGTGAGAGATGGTCTGTGTTTGACCAGGGCGGTTTTGAGTATTTTAAGGATGCGATTCTTCTGGGTTTTGAAGATGAGACAAAATTCGCCGATTTGCAGGAGTTGGAGTACGCCATATCTGGCTTCCAGATGCGCCAACGATTCAGGGCTGATGTCCACTTCTTCCAGGTGAAAACTGCCTTTGAGCACTGTTTTATCGGGAAAGGCAATTTTCCAGAGGAAACTATTGGTTATTTCATTGAGTTCGATTTTGTGCTTAATCGTTTGTCCAGGTCGTATCGTCTGCAACATAGATGTTTTCTGATTCAGCCCAGCGACACTAGACGAAGCAGACGCTTCCCAGGCAATTTGCATTTCACCATGCGCCTCGACGCACAGCGTGCTATTTTGCCAGGTTAGAATGGCATGTTTGGGCTGCAACTTTTTGGCGTAAATGTCATCTTCCATCGCCCCGCCGATGGTCACTTTCAGCCCGTTCATTGCGCTAAAACAATTTTCATAGAAGCTGCTCAACGTATTCTGGTCTATCTGGTAATCCTCACCAGGCCGCGTAATACTAATTTTGCAGCGCAAAAGATCACTGATCATACATTCCTTCCCATAGGCCGATAGGATTTTTGATTTCTTTCTTTTCTTTCTATTTTGCCATTTTTTTCTTGATGGCGCAACGGTTATTTTGCTGACGGCCAACGATATTTTGTTGGCGTCTCTAGCGGGGTGTGTTACAATATACAAAAT
>JAGVGO010000128.1 GCA_020057085.1 Planctomycetota bacterium
CACAGGTAAACAAGGCATGAGTGGCTTCTTGTTTTTGTCTATAACTAAAACTCTACACATCAAAATTTCCCTTTCGGGTGCAGTTACCTGCATCACCGCGTTCGTGAGACTAGCGTCCATGTGTGCGATATTTTTTGATATATAGGAAGTAATTGCTATTGTCAGGGTCCTCCGGTTGCATATGGATATAGCGCATGAGGTCATTAGCCGCAGCTTCGTGGTTGTTCTGTTTCATGCGCAGGGTACCGCGCATTTTGTAGGCCAGCGCCAGTTTGGCATCCAACTCGATAGCCTTGGTAAAGTCGTTGACAGCGTTGTCCGGTTCATTTTTTTCCACCCATAGCATGCCTCGGTTGAAATAAGATTTGGCATAAAGAGGAGCGACGTGGATGGCCGCATTGTAGTCGCTCATCTCTGCCTCCCAATCTCCTTGCCTATGGCGAGCAAGACCACGGTTGACATAAGGTTCGACATTTTTCGGATTCAGCTCGATTGATTTGCTGTAGTCGCTAATCGCTTTGTCAATATCCCCTTTGCCGTCGTAGACCTGGCCACGATTGCCGTATGCTTCGGCATGGTTTGGCTGTAACTCGATAGCCTTGCCATAGTCGCTGATCGCACCATCGCGGTCGCCTTTGTTGTCGCGCACATTGCCACGGTTGAAATAAGCGTTGGCATCCTGCGGGTTAAGTTCGATGGCCTTACTGTAATCGCTAATCGCGCCCTCCCAGTTTTTGTTGCCAGCGCACGCGTTACCTCGGGTCATGTAGGAAGCCGGATAGTTAGGGTTGAGAGCGATTGCTTTGTTGGCATCGGCCAGAGCACCATTGATGTCGTTAAGCGTAAGACGGGCATGCGATCTGGCGTTGTATGCCGCCACCGCCTGTGGATTCAGCTCTATGGCCTTACTGCTATCACTGATCGTACTTATCATGTCGCCACGTTGTAGACGAAGGCTGGCGCGGTTGGCGTAGGCTTCGGCATATTGCGGGCGCAGGGCAATTGCTTTGTTGTAATCGCTGACCGCACGGTTGCTATCGCCTTGCGACGCCCAAGCGACACCGCGATTGTTATACACCAAGGCATTCGTCGGATCAATGGCTATGGCTTTCGTAAAATCGCTAATGGCACCAGCGAAATCCCCCTGTTTGGCACGCACCTTGCCACGGTTGTTATAGGTGGCGGCATGTGACGGATCCAGTTCGAGAGCTTTGCTAAAATTGCCTATAGCGCCGGCAAGGTCTCCTTTGTCCTCGAGCGCAAGAGCTTGTGTCACATATTCGGCAACAGTAGTTGCATTTTTCTTGGGTGGCAAGGGCAGCCAACTGTGCGGGATTTTGGTGTTTTCCCAAAAGACGCTGTTCTCGCCCGATTTCTGCCGTACCTCGCTGACCATGGTAAAGGCTCGGCCATCAGCGATACGCCCTAGCGCCCAGATGATGTCGTGCGCTTCTTGCATTTCTTCCGTTTTATACAAGTCCAGATCCGGCAAGCGCAGCAGCAGCCACTCGACGACATCGTGGCCGTCTACTCTGGTGTTACCATCTCCCAATTTGCCCAAAGCCTCAATGGCCGCACGCCTTTGCCATAAACTGTGAGCATAGAGATAAGACAAAAGTTTTTTTACCGTTTCGCTGCTTTTCATCCGCACTATTTCGGTGACATAGCGATCACTCATCCCGGGTTCCGGCGTGCCGTCGCCCAACTCGCTCATCAGGCGTTCGACAATCTTGCTATGCTCACCGGTTACATGAGTATTGGTGTGGCGTTCGTCTCTGTTGTCGGGAATATTGGGTTTAGCCGGGCGTTTGTCCATACCCGACCATAACAGCGCCAACGCTGCCGAGACCAATGCCACTACGACCATGTTGAGTTTCTGACGCAGCAGGCGTTTGGCGCGGTAGATCAAGCGAGGTCCGTGCGCCAATACCGGTTCCTTGGCAAGGAACCTTTGCAAATCTTCGGCCATTTCGCTGACACTCTGATAGCGATCTTTTTTGTCCTTCGCCATTGCCTTAAGACAGATGTTGGAAATGTCTCGCGAAATACGATGTGAAAGCTGGCTAGGTGCCGGTGGCTCTTTTTCCAAAATTTCTACGGCCATAGGCGCTGTCATACCGCGAAACGGTTGAGCCCCGACGAGCATTTCGTACAACACCACACCCAACGCATAGACATCGCTCCGTTCATCAATCTCTTTGCGTTTACCCAAAGTTTGTTCCGGCGACATGTAAGCAGGCGTCCCTAGAGTTGAACCCGTATGCGACAGCTTGGTTTCGCTTGTCACATCCAAAGCCAGACCGAAATCCATCACTTTCGGTTCGTTCTGGCCGCCAATCATGATATTGGAAGGCTTGAGATCTCGATGCAGAATTCCTTTACTGTGGGCATAGGCAATGGCCTGCGCCACTTTGTTTAAAATCTCGGCGGCACGCCGTGGCGAAAGCTTCTCTTCTTTGAGTAGTTGGGCCAGATTTTTTCCTTCGATGAATTCCATCGTCAGATAGGGTCTGCCGTCAACTTTGCCGACATCGTAGATTTTGACAAGCCCTTGATGCGCCAATTTGGCCATTGCCTCGGCTTCTTTGGTGAAGCGTTTTATCAAGACCTGTTCGCGGGCACACAGGATAGTTTTAAGAGCCACATCCCTTTTCAATTCAGTATCATAAGCGCGATACACCACACCCATACCACCTTGGCCGAGCTTCTGACGCAGTTGGTAGCGACCAAAACTCGGCAACTGATTGGTTGCTAGCTCATTCTCGCCTTCTAAGTCCTCTAGAGCTTTTTTCATCCTCTGATCTCCTCGTTGTGCCCAGCTATACCTGCACCTGCACGGTCTTTAAAGTATACTCCATACTTCCCATACCTAACGATGCAGCGTAACTGAGCTGATTGACAGGCAGATGCGATTTTCCTGTCGCCTTGCCGAAGGCGCCGCTCTCTTTTTGGTTGGCAAGATCGAGCGCCGCCTGGTCAATCGCTACCGGATCGTTGCTGGCGATAATGCCGATATCTTGCATTACCGGCGGCTCGTTTTTTGCCAGACAATCACACTCGGCGGTGATATGGGTAAGAAAAGTGAGATGCGTAGTTTTCGCTTCTTTGCCTTTGACGACACCCAAAGCGTGTTCTACCATCTTTTCTTGCAATATTTCCGAAGATTCGTTCCAGTTGAAAGCGATGGCATTGTGTTGGCATATGCTCAAACACTGGCCGCAGCCGATGCATGTTTCCGGATTGATGAACGCCTTGTTTTTGTCGCTGCCGATGCTGATGCTCTGCGTCGAACACCAGGGAAGGCAGGCTCTGCATCCGACACATCGCTTCTCTTTGACTCTCGGTTTGAGGGAAGAGTGCTGCAACAGTTTGCCGGCGCGCGACGAGCCGCCCATCCCCAGGTTCTTCAAAGCGCCGCCGAAATGGGTCACCAGATGCCCCTTGAAATGGTTCATGCTGACGATACCATTGCAAAATGCCAACTCCCGTGCAATCGGTACTTCCTTGAAGTGGTGTCCGGCGATTTTCACCTTGACTTCGGCATTGCCAAGTAGCCCATCGGCAATGATGACAGGGCTACCCAACACTTCAGGCGTAAACCCGTGTTCATACGCCAGCACTAAATGGTCAACCGCATTGGAACGCCTGCCGGCATAAAGCGTATTGGTGTCGGTAAAGAATGGCTTGCCATGTTTAGTCTGAATTGCTTGCGCCACGACGGCGGCATACTGCGGACGAATGTACCCCTGATTTCCTTCTTCACCAAAATGGATTTTGATGGCGATTAAATCTTGCGGCTGGATTTTATCGAGAAAACCGGTGCACTGAAAAAGTATGGCAATCGCTTTTTTAATTTTTTCAGGATTGTCTTGTAACGATAAAGGGGTAAAATATACTTGACCCATAGGCAAATCCTTTTTCCATCTCATGGATAGATTTTTCTTGCAGCGAATCACAACTTCCATTATCCTTAGTAAGGGGTATTATACAGAATTTGTTCGTTGGTGTCAAAATAAAGGGTGTAAAATTGTAAAAATGATGGGAAAATTATGAAGCAGGAAATACTATTTATTCAATATGCCTTGTCCATGAATTTTGTGCAGCAAACAACGCTCGTACAGTTTTTTCAAAAACACGGTTATCCTACTTTGCCATCTGATATTGATCAGATATTGTTGCAAGAGGGTTTAATTACTGAGGAACAAAGACAGACGTTGCATAGCAAAATAGCCAATATCTCGCAAGAGGTTTCTCAGACAAGAGACAGCGAAAAGAGCGAGGCACAGCCAAAAGAAAACCCGGCACCCAGCCTGATTCTTACGCTCTCTGAAGGGAAAATCGTGGAGATACCCTACGACAACGAGACAACCGGCGAAATATTCGCTATAGCACCGGCAGCTGCATCGGCAGAGATAGAAGACAGTATAGTGGAGGAAGGTATACCGCTTGCGGACAGCGTACCTATCGGGCTACAAAATATAACGATCTCCGATGGGTTTTCTGCGGGTCAAGGCGTGGTCATCAGCGGCGAAGATAGCGAGGAAATTTCTTGGCAAGACACAATCACCCCATCCAAGCAGCCGGCTTCACCATGTGATATTGGTGCGACAAAGGGTAGCGAGGCACAATTCTATACCCAGCAACGCACTGAGCCGTCACCCAACAGCGACCACGTTACTGAAAGATACCCGGAAAGTTGCCAGATGTCGCTGCAAAAAATTCAGCAGGAACGCGACGCTTTACTGGGGCAGATGGCTCTCCAGAAAAACTTGATCACTTCCCAATTACTACAGGCATGCATGCATGAACGGCTGAAACTTTCGGCAGAAGGGAAGTACATGACTCTGGGGCAAATATTGTTGCACCAAAAACTCATCAATGAAACACAACTGGCAGAACTGATGCAGGAGTGCCAGACACGTCGCATGGAACCTGCGCCACCGGATTTACCAGGCCAGGAGTTGGTCATGGATAAATACCGTATCTTAAACAAACTGGGCAGCGGTGGTATGGGGATCGTCTACAAGGTGGAACACACCATGTTGCAACGCAGCAAGTTTTTCGCGCTAAAGACTATGCATCCGCAATTTGCCAGCAATGACACGAGCTACAAAAGATTTGTACGCGAAGTTGAACTGGCTATGGGACTTATGCACAAAAACATCATCGCTGTCCGCGAATTTGGTATGCTGCCCAGCAAAGTGCCCTATCTGGTCATGGATTACAGCCCCGGTCAGCCGCTCGACGATATGTTGAAAGCAGACTGGCCATGTGACATCGCACGCAGTCTACGGTTGCTGCGCCAGGTGCTTGAAGGGCTTAGTGAAGCACATCAGCACAATGTCGTACACCGCGACCTCAAACCGGCCAATCTGCTGGTGGAACAAGATGAGCAAGGCAATGACGTGGTCAAAATAGTTGATTTCGGTTTGGCCAAGCTGCTACAAGATTCCGAGCAAATGGAGGCGCTGACACAGGGTACGATCGGTACGCCGCTCTACATGTCGCCAGAGCAAGCCTCGGGCGAGTATACAGATCAACGCTCGGATATTTATTCGGCGGGGCTGATACTCTACGAAATGGTTTTAGGCAAACGACCGTTCCACAGCAATTCTTTGCAAAAAATGTTGATTAAACAAATGTTCGAGGAGCCGCCTGCACCACAGCAAGTAAGGCCGGACTTACCTCTTACCGTCAATAACCTGATTCTCAAGGCGCTCGCCAAAAACGTCCATGAGCGGTATCAGACAGCGCAAGAGTTTATTGAGGACATTGATAAAATTTTAGGTGGCTCACGCCAAGCACCTTTTCTGACCACAGGTAGGTCAAGGGGGTGGAGTTTGCTGAAAATTGTAGCACTCTCATTGTTACTGATTGCTCTTGCCGCAGGTATCGTCGCGATGCTGCGTCCGGACTATTACCAAAAAACAAAACAGTGGCTCACCGCAGATTCAGCGGAAGAAGCAAAACGTTTGCTCGCTCAGCAAAAAGAGCAAGCATTTACGGAGGCCAAGCGCCAATTGTTGGGCATGAAAGCGCAAAAGCTATGGCAACAGGCTTATGTGACGATATTGGAAATGGAAAAATTGACGATTCCAAGTGAACAGGAAAAAAAAGAACTTGCCGAAACCAAGCTGACTGTCTCGCAAAAGCTGGAAGAGATCCGCATCTATGAAAAAACCAGAGATATGGCACATGTAGAACAAGAGCGGAACTCTTACGACAAGGCGATTTCTTTGTGGCAAAGTTACCTCGCACAGTATCCGAACAGTGAAGAAAGACCAAATATTTTAAGCCAAATCGAAGTATTGCAAGATATTCAGCGTAAACTTCTGCAACAGAAAGAGCAGGAAAAAAAGCTGGCCTACGTGGAAGCAAAGAACAAAGTACTCGCTATGCATGCGCAAAAATTGTGGCAAGAAGCCTATGTCATGCTCCTCGAAATCGAAAAAGTGCCGACTCTTGAGGCAATTGAGCGCCAAGAGATTGCAGCTCTCAAACAAGAAACCTCACAAAGGCTGGAAGAGAGTCGCGATTACCAAAAAGCCAAGGAAATGGCGCAAAGCGAGCGTGACAGGGAAGCATACGACAAAGCCGTGCAAGTCTGGCAAACATATCTCGCCAAATATCCGCAAAGCGAAAACAGCGGTAACGTCGTCAGCCAGATAGAATCTTTGAAAAATGCCGGCGAACGACAACTCGCGCAAAAGCACGACAGTCTGGTAGCCGAAGCGAAGAGTCTCATGCAGAAAAACAATTATGGCCTGGCGGCAAAGACATTGCTGGAGGCTCTGAAATATCAGGGAAAAAACAGGGAAACGCTGCTGCTGCTCGGCAACGCCTATTTCAGCGATAAAGAGTACGGCAAGGCCTTGCAATACTTTGAAGCTTGCGGCGATCTTTCTGCTACCACTTGCTACAAAATGGCACGCAGCTATGCCATCCAGAACGACCTGGAACGTGCTCTTGCCTCTGCACAAAAAGCAGTAGCACAAGCTGTCAGCGAAAGAATGGCGGCTGACGATGTGGTGGATTGCCACTCGCTTCTGGCTAAAATCTACGAAAAAAAGAATATGCCGACAGAGGCGACAGACAGCTACTGCCGTGCTGTCGAATATATCGAGCGCAACAAGCTGGCATCGTCCGAATACCAGAAACTTTACGCCCAGTTGGGCAACTTGATCTACCGGCATGGAGTACAGAAACAAGAAGCTGCCCGTTACTGGAAAACCTACAAAACCATCGGTGGCAACGACGCCAAAATTCTGTCACAGCTCATTGAAATTACCGATTTCACGCCACTGGTTTTTCAGAAAAAATGGGAATACGAGATCCGCGTCGGCAACAAACAGATTCGCAAGACTTATGAAATTGCGGCTGTGGATCAACAGAAATTCATGGTACGTGTTGACGGACAGATCAGCGAAAACTGGTACCGGGAGGGCGCTTTTTTCGTCAAGCAAGTAGGAGGCAACAGCGACAAGGTGCTGCAATACCCGGCCAAGCTCAATTCCCAATGGACCAGCACACCGGGCAAACAAAAATGGGAGTATAAAATCGCTGAACTGGGTGTTACCGTGACAGGTCCGGCCGGCGTATTCCGTGACTGTATCAAAGTGATAGCAAACGAAACCAGTAATCCGCAGCAACCGACCTATATCTACTACGCGCCCGAAGTGGGAGTGGTCAAGGAAGAAAAGATGCGCAACAACCAGATCATTTTCGCCAAAGAACTAGTGGCCTATAGCAAGTAAGCCAAATTTTTTCACGAGACTTAGATTTCAGAGAAAGTGGGGAGAAAATGATTGACACCGCCAAGCATCTCTGGTATAACCGGAAAGTCGCTTGTTTAAGGTTGAAACGATGATGAATGCGAAAAAAATCTTGGCGATTGGTTTAGGTATTTTAGGTATTGCACTGGTAGCAGAAGCATGCTATGTGGGCTTGATTTTGACTAAAGCGTCCGGGAAAAAAGAAAACACCCCTGTCCCAACTTCCACCAGCAAAACTCCAGCAATTGGGGTTCCTTCAGCAGATGCGAAAAGTCCCATAAAGCATACCTATTTACATCCCAGCCAGGTAAAACCAGAAGATATTGCTGCATGGGAAGAAGCGGTGCGCCAAAATCCGCAACTTTTGGATAAACGCTGCCTATTGGCGCAAGCCTACATGCTCACACTCGATCAACGCGACAAAGCCATCCCGCACCTGGAAGCATTATTGCAGCTTAAGCCAGACCATCCCGAGATCGAGCTGATCCGCTTCTGGCATAATATGCTCAAACCCAAAGAGGCTAAAGCGCCCGACCCCAAGTGGCAGAAGATGCAGAAACTCAACGACATTTCATCCATGCTCAAAAATAAGATACGGACGCTGTTGCACGTACCAGGCAAGAAACAGGTAGAGCCAAGCAAAGATCAGAAAAAATAAACAAGAGGGAACTGTATGCAAACCAAGGGATTCATGCGGATTGTAATATTACTCATGGCAGTAATTTGTGGTAATATTTTTGCCCTTGGACAAGGGGTTGCATTGGATGTATATAAACCAAATTCTACGGCTATATGGGGAATAGCAAGTTCCCTGGAAATAGAACGTTCTATCTTCATTGATCGTACAATCTCACCAGATCAGCCAGAAGTTCACTATATTGCGAATACTACAGGAGAACTTGTAGCGGTCTTCCTTTTTGAGCCAAGGCCCTTTGAAAACCTCCCAAACCCGACTCCGACTGATTGGTTTGAGGTAAAGTATTATGAATTTCCAAGTACCCAATGGAAAAGTATAAACCTTGAAAACACAGCTTATTATATGGGATTAAATCTAATCCTGATAGCCTCAGCGATATACCCTTCAGAAACTTATCCCCTCGGTATCGGTACATGGGTTTATTGTCCGTTATGGTATCGAAAACCATTAACAGGCGAATGGAAAATTGCCTTCGTTGATCCTGGCAAAGGTAATGAAACTTATTCGGTGGAAGAAAATTACACGGGTAATGACGTAGATGAATATAAAATAATGACTCCATTATCTATACCTCTCAACGAAAGCAGTATCCCTTGGTTTTATGGTTCTACGACTTATGATGTTATAGGGGTTGGCTCTAAAGGGACCGTTCTAACAGGATTAACCTTAAATAGATACAATTGGGCAACAGCTATAGTTACTGCCAGAGGTGTATTGACTAATCCTAGTTGGGACCGACCGATAACATTTGAAGCCCCTGTTTATATCGTAAAAGATAAGGCATCGCCAGATTATGGCAAACCTTACATTCAGACCCCTGATTTTACTGCAATTCTCGAACTAAGCCCGACCTCCAATGTCAAAAAGAAAACCGTTACCGACAACTCTGGCAGCTACGTCACAGTAGAAGTCCCGCGTGCCACATCCGAGCTGAACAAATCAGAGGACGCGAGCGCCAGGTTAGTACCATTTTCGGCGGCTACGGATGGAACTACATGCGGCCTTTGCGAAACCTGCATTCCCGATTCTATAACAAAGCAGATGGTCGTTTTCGATTACCAAATCGGCGACCCAATCAGTATCAACAACCTTGAATACGTCGAATCTGCCACCGATCTTATGGTCAAAGGCCGTAGCATCAATTTCGAGTTTAAGCGTACCTACAAAAGCCGGGTCAATTTCGACGGCCCGCTGGGACATGGCTGGGATTACAACTACAACATGCGGTTTGTCAAACACCCAGAGCAAGAGAACATGGTGATTCTCTACGATGGTAGTGGTCGCGGCGATGCCTATTACAAAGGGAGTGACGGCAAGTTCACCTCGCCCACCGGCTATGCCAACAAGTTGGTACAAGAAACGGATGGTTCGCTCTTGCTGCGTCAGCCCAACGGCTCAATGTGCAAATTTTACCCGCTTGGCGAACAGCCCAAAGACGGCCAGCTTGCCGCGCTCATTACACGCTGCGGCGACCGCTTGACCTTTGAGTACAATGACAAAGGCCAACTTGCCATTGTGCGCGACAGCTACAACCGTCCGACTACCTTCATCTACAACAGCGACGGCAGGATTGAGTCAATTGCCAGCCACACCGGCCAGCAGGTAACATATGCTTACGACAGCAATGGCGACCTGGTTAGCGTAAAGTCTCCGGCTGTTACCGGCACACCCAACGGTAACGATTTCCCAAACGGCAAGGAGTGGCGCTATACCTACTCGACAGGCTTAAGCGATGCCAAGCTCAACCACAACTTACTCACCGTTGTTGCACCCAACGAAGCGCCGGACGGTCCGGCGTATGTCACCAATTACTACGATAGTGACGACCGCCTGATCCGTCAGGATTGGGGCGGCACCAATAGCAGTGGTGTAGCGGCAGGCGGTACCATTACCTATGCACGGCAAGTCTTGAACGATGGCATAGAGCCAAGCAACCCAGACCTGCCCCGCGAGGTGGTGACTATCATTGATCGCAATGGCAACGAAACAGTGTTCACCTACAACTGCAACAAACAACTTATCAAGAAGGAAGAAAAAACGCGCGGAGTGCGGCCTGGCGATCCGGCAAGTTTTATCATGGCATACAAATACACAACTGCCGGTTTTCTCAAAGAAATGACTCTGCCGCAAGGCAACCGCGTAGTCTATGCCTACGACGAAGCCAATGGCGATCCGTTCCAGGCCAGCAATCTGCTGTCAATCACGAAATATCCTGACGCCAGAGGCGTCGCCCAGCTATCTCACAAGGTAAGCTACCAGTACGAACCGGTATTCAACCAGGTGTGGAAAGTGACCGATACGCGCGGCAACGATCCTTCCTATGTACCACAGAACGGTGGCGGCAACACACCAGATCGTTACACCGTGGAATATGTCCCCGATTATTTCGAAGGCGACATGGACACGCCTGGCTGCTCCTGTGGCTATACGCTTCGCCAACTGGCAGACAAGTGGGATATTGATCTCACCAGTGTGCAAAGCCAACTGAGCCAGGGCGATCTCAATGGCGATGGTAGATATGCCATCTGCGGCAATTTGATCATGACCCGCTATCCCAAGGTGCAACTGCGCCCTGGCTCGCCGCAAGTAGCAGCCGAAGCCGGCAACACCCAGATTGTGGAAACCAGAGTAATTTACAACAGATTGGGCCAGGTGGATAAAAGCGAGACACCGGAAGGGGAAATCACAGAATATTTTTACTATAGCGAAACCGACCCGGAAGGAGACGGACTCAACATCCTGAGCGGCACCAACAATAACGGACGCGAGCTGGATGGCAATATTGGCGGCTATCTCAAAGAGGTGATCCGCGATTATGCCCACACCGTGCGCTACCGGGGCACGGCCGCACCGGCGCAGTTGAGCACCAGGTTCACATATGACAGCAAAGGCAACATCCTGTCAACGACAGATGCCCGTGGTGTACGTACAAGTTTTGTGACAAACCAGCTCAACCAAATTGTGGAAGTGACACGCGCGGCAGATGTCTCGCAAGCCACTGAAACCGGACTCACTGCCTATGCCTACAAGTCGCGTATTTACTACGATGCGAACAATAACGTAGTAAAAACCGAAGGCGAATATCGGGATGGCAATAACCCGAACATCCCGCAATTCGTGACCTCTACCACAGTTTTCGACATCCTGAATAAGCCCGTAGAAACTACCCGCCAGGTCAACAACAGCGAGACAGTAACTACAAAATACCGTTATGACGCCAACCAGAATTTAATCGAGGTGCAAAGCCCTCTGGCAGTGGCCGGTACTCAGCCGGGCAATAAAGTCCAGATGCGTTATGACGAGCGAGACCTCTTGTACCAGACCGTTGCCGCGCCTGGCACGCCGGAGGAAGCGATCAGCAACATCAAGTATGATCTCAACGGCAACAAGATCACAGTCCAGGACGCCCAGGACAACAACGGCGACGGCCAGGGCGAGGTGACGACTTTTGTTTACGATGGCTTTGACAGGCTTGTCCGAGCTACCGACGCGGCTGGTAACGAGGTGACTTCCAAATATGACCCGGCTGGCAACGTCATCGAAACCCAACTCTGGGGAGCGACCGGCGGCATCACTCGCACCAGCGACAGCACCACCGGCAACGTCATGCTCGCCCAAGGCTTTACCTACTACGACGAGCTTTCGCGTATCTACCAGCGCGAGGCGGCGCTCTTTATGCCACAAGGGGTGAGCACGGTACATCCGGTAATTCTTGCCGACAACGACGCTTTCCCTGGAGACGGTCGTATTACGAGCTTC
>JAGVGO010000228.1 GCA_020057085.1 Planctomycetota bacterium
CGCCAGGGGAGAGGTGAGTTATCATTTTGTATTGCAATCGGTTAATAAAAAAACATCCCCTTGCCAGCCCGCCAGGGGAGAGGTTATACTCTACCCATATTTTTTCTATCCCCCCGAAGTGTTAGATACGCCCGTTGTCACCCCCCCCCCCGAATTATTGGATACGCCCCTCCTAACCTGGTTAGCGAGAGAGTTCCGTTATTTGTATGTGGCCTTGGGGATAAATTCGAAATCGTCGAGGAGAAATTGACCGTCCCTTTTTGTAGGTATGAATTTTTTCGTAAATTCGACCGCAATGAAATTGACCTCACGGAGATTTATGCGCTGTTCCGCGGATGGAAAAGCAAAAGTGACAGATTGCCAATCATCCGAACAGTTAATAGTATAGGGGTAAATTTCGTTATTGTTACCCTGGTATATAGAAGAGATCATCACTACATA
Source organism: Planctomycetota bacterium (assembly GCA_020057085.1). Classification (GTDB taxonomy): domain Bacteria; phylum Planctomycetota; class Uabimicrobiia; order Uabimicrobiales; family JABWCH01; genus JAGVGO01. The sequence goes on from JAGVGO010000228.1 coordinate 442, forward strand.
TTCTCCTTTGCCGTTCAAGCGGAAACTGAATCCCTCATACATAGAAAGATCTTTTGGCTGGTTTCCATTTTCGTTCATCACCAAAACAAGGCACACACAAGGGTTAGGAAGTTTTTCGCCGAATCGGTAGTCGAACTGGAGCGATTTTTTCGATTGATACCCTCTTTCAACGATCATGGCTTTACCCCGGGAATTTCCCTCCCAAGTTTCATCCGCCATTGTTTTCCACACGCCGCCTATTTTACTTTTCATGTCCCCTGACTCGAAATCGTCCAGAAGAGAGGTATCTTTAGGCTTGACAGCGATCCCAGAAGCGACAGGAGTAGTTTTATCGGAACCGCGCTTTTGTTCATTCGGTTTCTCTATTGGCGCTGTCTGCCGGACCGCCAAAGGTTGCTCGTTCGGTTTCTCTATTGGTGCGGCCTGCCGGACCGCTAAAGTCTGGCTCTTTTTCTGTGAAAAAATAATGCCGATAAAACCCGCGATTATCACTAGCGTAATGCTGAACCATACCACAGGATATTTCAACTGCGAAGATCGCCGTGCCACAGGAGCTTTCAACTGCGAAGATCGCCGGGTCACAGGAGCTTTCAACTGCGAAGATCGCCGGGTGGCTATTCGTGTTCCTTGTTTTTTCTGTTGTTTCGTCGCCTCAGAAATTGCCGAAGAGCGGCTTGTTTCTGCATGTGGCCCAGATACCGTCGCTGAGGTGTGGGAAATGACCGTCTCTTCACTGCCAAGTGGTCCAGGTACCGTCGCCGAGGTAGGGGAAATGACCGTCTCTTCACCCATGGTTTTATCGCTGCCGACAGATTCGATAGAACCGCCACGTGGCACAGGTACCGTCGCCGAGGTAGGAGAAACGAACGTCTCTTCACCCACGGTTTTATCGCTAGCGACCGACTCGATAAAAGCGCGTATTTCTTTTGCCATTTCCTCTGCCGTGCTGTATCGCTCTCGTTTGTCTTTAGCCAGTGCTTTCATGCAAACACGTTCCAGCACAGGCGGGATTTCAGGGTTAAGCTCTCTGGCTTTCTGGATTTCCTGAGTTGTCAGTTTAGCCAAGATGATATAAGGTGTGTCTCCTTGGTGAGGTAGCGATCCGGTAAGCATTTGATAAAACATCACGCCCAGAGAATAGATATCGCTCTGGCCATCTACCGGTACACCAGGAAATAGTCCGGCTTGTTCAGGGGACATATAACTCAATGTGCCCATTATTGCACCGGTTTGAGATAATTTGGTGTCAACGTCCATCGCTTTGGCCAGTCCAAAATCTGTCACGAAAGGTTTTCCGTCTTTTCCGATCAGAATGTTGGCTGGTTTGATATCGCGATGCACGATCCCTTTGCCGTGAGCGTAACCGATCGCATCCAATATGTTCACCATGATCTGGCAGATACGGCTAAAAGAAAGTTTTTGAGATTTGATAAGGGACTCCAGAGAACCGCCTTCGATAAAATCCATGGTGAGGAAATAGGTTCCGTTGTGTTCGCCAAAATCGTAAAGTGTGACGATGTTGGGGTGCTGCAATTGGGCATTCGACTTAGCTTCTCGAAGAAAACGCTGGGTGACAGTTGAGTTGGGCGTCACTTCGCAATTGAGCGTTTTGAGTGCCACTATCCTAGACAACAGCGTATCGCGGACCTTGTACACTTTGCCCATCCCTCCCTGTCCAATTTTGCAGAGAATTGTGTAGCGGCCGATGCTTTTTTGCTCTTCTGCGCTGGCCTTTTTCATGTTTATCTCCTTAAAATTGATTATGGCGGCTTTCAGCGTAAGCCTTTTAGCGCGTTATATCGAGGCAAAATATCTGAAAAAACAAAAACCGCCATTGCCGCAAAGTCGTCGCGGTCGCATGGCGGTTTACCCGTTGTACGTGTAGTCGCTTACTTTTCGCTCAACAGATTGCGCAGTGCCTGTGAGGCATAAGGTACGCCAGCGACGGTGTCACGGATGATTTGTCTCTGTTCAGGCGTGGCTTTACCGCTCTCTTTGATGGCGGCAAAGGTCTGTTGCAGCACTCTGCTGTTGTGCTCCAGACGCAGGAGTTCCACGGCGAACATCTGTTCTTTGGCAACCGAGACGCGATTTCTGCCAAAAAGAATGGTCCAGATGGGGAAACTCACCTCGTCTTTGTCGAGCGGTTGACTGTCCAGCTTGGGGGCAATTTTCAACGCATCGGCCGCTCTGACTATGCCATTGCCATAGTACTTGAAACAATCTTTGACATCTTTGCGTGCCGAAGTGAAGAGGGCATGGCGCACGGCATTGACGCGCTGCCAGGCAAAGTCGTACTTCTGCGTACGATATTTCTGCAGCCACTGCGCGGCCGCTGCCGCTATCTGGGGTGTAGCGCAAGAGGTGCCGCCGCCGTCAATGTCGAACTGGCTGACACAGCCGAATTTCGCCCACATGACGTTGGGGGTATAGGCGGCCATAGCCGAAGACATCACTTCATCAGGGCCGAAGTTGCCCTGCATGTGGAAATCGAATAGCGGGTATTTGAAGTACGGTGAGTAATCGTAGGTCGCCCCGCATGCGCTGATAACGCGGTTGAAACGTGCCGGAAAAACGGTGTGGGTGGTCGGCAGTTGGCCGAAATTATTGCCGGCAGCAGTGACGAGTACGATGCCGTGTTCATAGGCATCGTTCACTCCATCGGCCCAATATTTGGATGCGACACCGCCCATAGACATGGACATCACGTCACACGCCACGCCCGCTTCCATGATGTAGTAGAGTGCCTTGACAAAACTGCTCGATTTGTACAAGATCACCGAGCGTGACAGACGGACAGGTACGATTTCGGCAAACGGCGCACCGCCCACATAGTCGTCGAATTGATTTTGCGGACGCGAGACGTGGTTGCCCGCCAGCACAGCGCAGGTACCAGTGCCATGTCCCGGCTGATTGAGTAAGCCTTCGCTCCCCAGATCAACGGCAGAATACAGATTTTCGCCGTCAACGAAATTGCGCTGCAGATCGAAGCGCATGTATTTGGGGATATAGATATGGTTGGGATCGTAGCCGGTGTCAAAATGGGCAATGCGCACCTTGTCCGGCGTATCTGCCTGACGGGCCGAACGCAGTTGCGAATAGCCATTTTCCAGATGCCAGCCGAAACGGATCGTTTGTGGATGAGGCCAGTCATTGCTGTAGCCGCTCTCGGTGCAATCTCTTGATTTTTGCGCCTGCGGCCGATAGTTGTCAATGTGGGCATAATCCGGCTCGGCATACAACACGTCGCTTTGCTGCTCTGTGAGATAGTGCGCCAAATCCCACGCCGTCAACTCGGTGCGTGTTTTCGGGCGAGCAATCAGCCAATTCTTGCGCATGCGACTGTTGTTATCGAACAACGGCAAAATTTCGAAGGTGATGTCACCTGCCTGGTAGGTATGTCCGATGCTGCCAAGGCTCTTCGTGCTCACTTCGATGATGAGGTCTTTGTCGCTGCCATCCCCTTCGGCAACAACAAATATATTTAGCGTAATGACTGCCAGCAAAACCGCAAGATAGCGAAATGTGAAAGGCATGCTTTATTCCTTTTTGGTTAAATCACGTAACTTTCTGCAACCCCCTCCCACATACCGGTGAACAGATTGTAGATGTCAGATTCCCAGAACGAGGAGGTTTGGAAAGTCGCCATTTCAGCGAGACTTCCTTTGATATCACTTCCCATGTTACGCCCTTTCGCGAAAGAAATCAACAAAAAAGATCGTCAATTACATCAATCCACAATCGCTATGATAGCATACATGGAGAGTGATTTGCAAAGCACTACATGAGTAGCAGATATGGTAGCTTTGAGTTACTAACGCCAGGTAGTTTTAACAAAACGCAAAGTTTTTCCCAGGGCAAGCGCAGCGCCGCCCTGGGCTGTTATATGCGGCAGTTTCGCCTTGAAAAAACAGGCGGCTATCGTGCCTGCAGGACCACGCTTTCTCCCGCTTCGATTCCCTGGACGATGACTATTGCATGACCATTGGAGAGGCCTGTCGTAACTTGCCGGGTAGCGCGTACTCCTTTGTTATAGATTTCGACAAACGATTTGCCTTTGTCTTCCCAAACTGCCATTTGCGGAACGACGACGACATTTTTCATTTCCGTGACGCGGATGCTGGCGTGGCTGGTCATTTTAGGCAGTAGTAAAGGCGAAGGGTCAGAGATGGCGATAAACACCTGAAACACTTTGATGCCGGTGGATTCCGGCTTGACGCCGAAACCGGCGATTTCTTGCTCGCTGCTGTCAACAGCCACCTTGCCGATCAGGCGCACTGTACCCGTGAAAACGGTGTCGGGGATGCCGTCAACCCGTACCTCTGCCGACAGGCCGGTCTTGACCATCTCGATCTGGCTTTCGAGAATTTCGCCGCACACCTCCATCTGCTGCAAATCGGGAATCTCCAGGAGAGGTGCTCCCAACCAGTAGCGACCGCCCGCCGTAATTTTGCTGCCCCACACCTGGCGGTACAGCAAGAGTCCATCGCACGGTGCGCTCAGCTTAGCTTTGACCAGTTCCTGCTGCGCTTTGTCCAAACGCAACTTGGCTGTTTCGAGGCGGGCTTCGCACTGGAGCAAATTGCTCTGTAACTGTTTATTGGCATCGGGTATGGTCTTGTCAACCTGCCGTTTTTCCAGTAACGCTCTTTTTTTTTCTTTCTCGTATTTTTCCATGAGGAGAGGCAGTGCGCCCAGGGAAACCAACTGGAAACTATATTCCGCCTTACGGTAATTGGCGGTAGCTTTGAGAAGAGCCAGTTCCAACTTGCGGATTTCGCTTTGTACCATCAGTTCGGGCGCGGTGTCACGGGAAAGGCGAATATACTCTCTTTGCGCCATATCCATGAGAATTTTTGCGCACTCGAATTCCATGCGCGAGATCTCCAGATCGTTCGGCCGTGGCTGTTTCTTTAAATCCTGCAATTGCAGGTCGGCCACTGCGGCATCTCTTTTGCACTTTTCGCTGGCCAACTGGAGTTTCTCTTTTTCCGCTTGCATTTTAGCCAGAGCTTCGTCACGCTCGGCTTCGCGTGTTTTGATCTCGAGGCTGGCCTTCTGCATTTCTTGTTGCAATTCGCCATCGTCGAATGCCAATATCGTTTCTCCCTTTTTGACCAAGCTACCTTCCGGCTTTAGCCGTACCACCTGGCCTCCGTTCTGTAGCGAACAGGTGAGAATGTGTGCATTTTGGGTCTGCAGTCTGCCGGTGAGATAGATGTCGAGGGAAAAATCTTTGCTCATAGCCTGTACCAATAGCGGCGTCTCTGCCCGCGGATGCAAGAAAAACCAATAGCCGGCGGAGCCGAGCGATGCGGCCGCGAGCAAGAGCAGAGCGTAGCCTGGACGTGATTTCATGAAGTTGTCTCCTGGCGGGCAGGGCATTGCCGTAAATTCATTCCCACTCCTGGCCGCCGGCATTGTGCCAACCATATTCACCGGTGGCGATATGTTCACGCCTGGCGGCTATATAAACCACAGCGCCGCTCAAGAGCAGGAGATTGGCGCCGCCGAGATGGCGGTTAGCCACTTCGCTGTACGGCGGCAGTATGGCGGTAACCGCTTTTTCGTCACTGTGGCCGTCGAACAGGAAAACCGTGCGTGCCGACGCCGCCCGCGAAAGCGGACGTGAGGCTTGCCAGTGCAAGGCAGCACGGTTGAGCTTGTAGCTGTATTGTTCTGGCGTTGGTGAGACGGCAGGACAGTCGTTTGCCTCAGGTGTATACAGGTAGCTGCGCAAGAGCGTGTGCCATTCTTCCGCTGTGTTTGACGGCGCGCGGCCCAGACGATCCTGTTGCTCTAAGTAGAGAGAGAGGGTTGTGTGCCAATGCTGTAGACGGCAGCTGCACAACATCTGAAGTCGCTTTTCTCGCAGCACATGACCTATGGCGCCGGTAACCGCAATGAGGCTTGCCAAAAGGAGCAGGCAGCCGGCGATTCTTGCTTTGTTCATTGTAATAATCAGCCTTGCAAACCGTATTCTTCAATTTTGCGGTAGAGGGTGCGGGTGCCGATACCGAGAATTTCGGCCGCTTTGGTTTTGTTGCCGCCGACTGAGGCGAGGGTGTGACGGATCATCTCCCGTTCCACATCGCGCAGCGGTGTGCCGATGGGGATGGAAAGCGTGTTTTTGGTTTCGGTTTTGTTGAGTTCAGGTGCCAGATGTACGGGCAACAGCGTATCCTTGTCGGACATGACTACTGCTGTTTCCATTACTTTCTCCAGTTCTCGTATGTTGCCCGGCCATCGGTAGCCGCACAACATATCCATCACCTCCTGCGATATCTTGCGTATCTGCCTGCTGTTTTCCTGGCAGAAACGCTGGAGGAAAGTCTGCGCCAGGAGCGGAATGTCTTCCGCATGTTCACGCAGCGGGGGCAGGGCAATGCGTAGTACTTTGAGGCGGTAGTAAAGATCCTGGCGGAATTTGCCTGTGGCTACCGCTTCCTCCAGATTGATGTTGGTGGCGGCGATGAAACGCACATCCACCTTGTGCGAGGTGTTCTCACCGAGTCGTTCGTAGGTTCTGTTTTCCAGCGCACGCAACAATTTCACCTGGATGTTTTCAGGGATGTCGCCCACTTCATCGAGAAAGAGAGTGCCGCCCTCGGCTTCGGCCAAGCGGCCTTTGCGGTCACGGAATGCGGTCGAGTGTGCACCTTTGACGTGGCCGAACAGCTCGCTTTCGATCAAAGTGTCTGGAACAGCAGCGAGATTGATGACGATGAACGGGCCGCTGCGGTGGCTGTTGTTGTGGATGGCACGTGCCACCAGCTCTTTGCCGGTTCCTGTTTCGCCGGAGATGAGTACGGTGGTGCGCGCGTTGGCGATCTTGATGATGGTGTCGAAAATGTCGTGCATCACCCGGCTGCCGCCCACCATGCCTTCGAATATGTTGGTGTGCTTGAATTCCTGGATTATACCTTCGCTGTCTTGGGTATAGGCAAGAGGCATTTGCAAGGCGGTTTCTACTACACTGCGAATCATCTCGAGGTCTAACGGTTTTTCCAGAAAATCCATAGCGCCGGTCTTGAGCGCCTTCACCGCTTTTTCCACCGAGCCGAACGCCGTCATCATCACGACCATGATCTGCGGTTGCAGCTTCTTGATGCGCGTGAGTACCTCAAGTCCATCCATGGCCGGCAATTTGATGTCACAAAGCACCAGCCGAACTTCCTCTTTGGCGATAACCTGCAACGCCTGCTCGCCGTTACTAGCCTGTAGTACACGGTAGCCGGACTTTTCAAGTGCTTTTACCAGCGCAGTGCGTGCGCCGGTGTCGTCTTCCACGATCAAGATAGTGTGCGCTACTACCATAAATTATGCCTTGCCTGCTTCGTCAGTCGTACCTCCGAGCTGTCGCATCATTGGGAAAGGAATGATGTCGCGGATGCTGGATTGGTTCGTGATGAACATAATCAGACGGTCTATACCCAGGCCGACGCCACCGGTCGGCGGCATACCAAGTCCCATAGCTTCTACGAAGTCGGTATCCACAGGATGGTGAGCGACGCCGTCTCTCTTGATGCTGTCGGCATCGTATGCGCGTTGCGCCTTGAGGCGTTCGTACTGCTCGACCGGATCGCTCAATTCGGAGTAAGCATTACCGATCTCGACACCGTTGACATAAGGCTCGAAACGTTCTACCAGCATGGGGTTGCCACGTTTCTTCTTGGTGAGAGGCGAAATCTCTATCGGATAATCCATGACGAACGTCGGCTGCACAAACTTTTTTTCGCACAACACCTCAAAGAGGAACGCGATGAGGAGTCCGCGCGTGCAAGGGGCAGGCACCTCGAATTTGGCATCGGCCTTTTTGCACTCGGCGATCAACTCGGCGTCCGTCATCTTGTCGCTGTCTATTTTGCCCACTTCGCGGATCGCCTCGATCATTGTCATGCGTTTCCAGGGCGGCGTGAAATCGAGCGCGGTGCCCTGGTAGACGATCTTCATGCTGCCGGTGACATTGTTTACTACGGCCGACACCAGCTCCTCAAATTGCTTCATCTGATAGTTGTAGTCGCTGAATGCCTCGTACCACTCCATCATGGTGAATTCCGGATTGTGCAGATGGTC
>JAGVGO010000210.1 GCA_020057085.1 Planctomycetota bacterium
AAACTGCCACGAAACTTGTGGGTACAAAACAGCCCGCCAGGGGAGAGGTTATACTCTACCCATAATTTTTCTATCCCCCCGAAGTGTTAGATACGCCCGTGAGCTACATCAGCAACGACGAATGAAAACATGGTGGAGGCCGAAGATAAGTAGAAATTGAAATGATGGGAAAGCAGGAGGAGTAAAAAGGCGGAGTATCTCTGAGATCAGCCAAAATCATGGAATGCGTAGCCGCAGGCTTGAGCCGGCTGCAGGCGCTTTAGCGTCAAAACCTGCGCCGATGGCATCGCGGGCTGCGGCGTCTAAAAGCCGCTGCAGACCCGCGGCTACGGGTTCATTCCATACCGTTTGTCAACCGAATTCGCAGGGCAAAAAACTGTTCAACATCTTTATTGATGCGCGCCGGTGCCTTTCATGGTCGCCAGGTTCTTGCGATATTCGGCAAAATAATCACCCATGAGCTGCATCTTGGCCAGCACATCCTGCTCGTTTATGGTGGTGAAAGCGTAGTTGTCTTTGAGCACACGCCCGGCGGCGATCACGTACTGTGCTTCGCTGCCGTCGGAAGCCCAGATGAGGTTTTCCACCACTGTGTCGCTGGTGGTCGGCACTAAATTGGGATGACGCAAGTCAATGAGCACGATGTCGGCGTCTTTGCCCGCTTCGAGCGAGCCTGCGTTGAGGTGCAGAATTTTCGCCGGGTCTACCGTGATCATTTCGAGCACTTTTTGCGCCGGCAACAGCGTGGCGTTTTTGTTGAGAGCCTTCTGGTATTGCGAACTGAGCCGCGCTGCTGCCAGGATGTTCTGGTTGTCGGCGCTGCCCGAACCATCGGTGGCAATGACGACCGCGATGCCCAGTTCGAGCATCCTGATGATCGGCGGCATACCCGAACCGAGAATGGTATTGGCCAGCGGGTTGTGTACGACAGATGCACCCGTTTTGCGCAAAATCTCAAGGTCGTTGCCGGTACACTGCACCTGGTGCGCAATCAACGTGTTGCTGTCAAGGAAGCCGACGCTGTTGAAATATTCGACCGGCGTCATGCCGTACTGTTTCTTGAACCATTCGGTGGTCTGGTACTCCTCGGAACTGTGGATGTGGATGAGCGAACTGTGGTCATTGGCCCACTTCTTCAGCTTCTTCAAGAGTTCCGGCGTATTGGAGAAACACTGGTCCGGGCCGGGAATGACGCTCGTAAGCTTCATATTCTGGCACATGGCCCATGCTTCGTCGAGACGGGCAATGACCTTGTCGTGGTCGCGGTCAAGTACTTTTTCAAAATAATTGCGGTCAACGCTGCCAATTGCCATGATCATGCGCGTGCCAGCGATTTCGTTGGCTTCCGCCATTTCCCTGATATAGTACTTGGCGGCGCTGCAATGGTGGTTGAGTGAACTCGTGATGCCGTAGTAGATGTCGTCGAGCCGCGACTTCAGGTATGTCACGCGCAAAGGGCACTCGCCCAACACCTGCGTCAGCTCGTCACGCTTTTCGGCGATCATCTGGAAAAAAGGATTGACCGCACTGTCGAGCCAGGTGGTAAGCGGCACATCCTTGGCGATGCCGATGATCGCTGACTCGCTTTCATGGCCGTGCGCCTTGACAAAACCAGGCAGCAACACGCCGTTATGGCAGATGAGGTCGCTCACCCGTTTTACCGGCGTTTTCTTGCCGATCACCTCAAGTACACCATACTGCCGGAGCAGGCGACGTCCTACTTCCGCGGTGTAGGCGCCCACCTCGACGATTTTTTCGCCATTGTAGACTGCGTAACCGTCGTTAATGCGTGTATGCCGTCCTATCTGGTCACTAAACGGCAACAGATACTTGGCACGAATGAAACCAGCCATCTTGTCTCCCCTTATTTGATAACGTCAAAGTAATAGCCATGCACCAATACATGTGGGTAGAGAGGCCTGATGAAACGGTTCTGCACGTTGTTGGTATAGGCCGCCACGCCGCTCCTGAAGAACAGGAAGGTGTAGGGTTGTTCGTCGTGCCAGATTTCCTGCATGCGATGCGCCAGTTTGATCCTTTCCTCAATATCCACTGCCTCGCGCATCTTCTGGCAAATTTCGTCCACTTCGTCATTTTTGAAGCGGATGCGGTTGGAGCTTTTTGCTTCATCGGCAAATTTGGAATGCCATATCTGGTAGAAATCGAGAGGATAGTCAGAAGACCACACGCCGTGGATCGCATCGAAATCCTTGTCGCCGTATTTTTGCTGAATCACCGGCCAGTCGGCGCCCTGGGGATTCATGCGCACGCCGATTTTGAGAAGGCTGTCGCGGTAGATACCGTACATCTGCCGGTAGATATCTATGCTGCCGACGTAAAACAGGGTGAACTCAAATTTCCGGCGTTCACCATCAATCACTTTTTCCAGAATGCCATCGCCGTTATCGTCGCGCCAGCCAGCATCTTCCAAAATTTTCCTGGCTACTTTGAGGTCGTATGGATAGGGTGTGATCCTTTTGTTGTAGTACAGCGAATTGGGTGGGATGCCGCCGGGTGTGATCGTGCCAAGACCCATGCATATGTTCTTGAGTACCCTCTCGCGGTCAAAGGCATAGGTCATGGCACGGCGCACCATTTTGTCACGGAAGATCGGGTGTGCATTGTTCCAGTCAATGTGATAGTAGACAAGGCGCGGATACACTTGTTCCACCAGCTTGCCTTGCTTGAATGGACTGCTGGCATTACCGCGATAGATATCATCGCGATAGACGTTTTCTTGCAGTAGCGGTACGACATTGATTTCCTGCCCTTTGAGCTTGAGATAACTGGTGTTGTCATCCGTAACGATGGCAAAATGCAAGCGCTGCAGCACCGGCTTGTAACCATAATATTCTTCGTTGCGTAGCAAGGCAACATACTGCCCCGCTTTCTGCCCGACAAAGATATAAGGGCCGCAGCCCATCATGCCGTCGTTGTACCAGTGCCGATTGAATTCCAGACCGAAAGTGGAGGAATTGAATTCGTTGCCGTTTTTGTCTTTGGCAAACAAAAACTTAGCCAACGGGAACTGCTCCATGGTATACGAAATGTTGGTGTAAAGAGATTTCTTCCAGCGGATGGTGAAGGTGTAGTCGTCATGGATCTCGAACGATTCGATATCTTCGTAATATGGCCGCAAATGAGAAGCCTGCACCTGTGGATTGATGATGGTGGTGTAGGCAAAATAGAAATCGTGGCTCGTCACGTAATGGTCGCCTTTGAGCCAGTCGTAACGTGCATCGCTCCAATCTACCTGTGGCTTGTGCCATTTCACGTCACGGCGCAGATAGATGGTAAATTCACGATTGTCTTCCGTTACCTTGATGTGTTCGGCCAGGTGGGCTGCCCATTTGTCAGGGTCTTCCCAATGCCGATGCGCCAGAAAATCGTTTACGTAGTAGTTGTGCCAATTGAGTATCTCCGCGGAACTTTCGAGGATATAGTTGAACCCTTTTTCGTCCGCCTGAATACGGCAGATGAGCGTCTGGTCACGGTTTTTCACTGCCGGCAAAGTCTGAAAATAAGGATCAGGGGACAGCACGAACGACTTGCCGCGATTTAGCCAGCGCGTCGGCTCGGTCGGTTGGGGTGTGGTTGCCACGGGACGCGGCGTTGCTTTGTCTGCCGGTTGTGCGTGCAGACTTTCGATTTTTTCTTGTAGCGCGACCACTTTCTTGTTGATATCCTCCAGTTTACGCTTGTTACCAAGCTCTGCCAGATAGGTCATCAATTGTAAAATCACAATAAAAAAGACGGCAATGATGCTCACGCCTAGCAGGTTGTTTTCCTGTTTCATTAATTTTCCTCCTCTTTTGGATGGCTGCAAATTTTTTTTCGATTATCCCATAACCTGTCCAGAAAGCAAGAAAATTTGAGTGGGTTTCAATTATGGCTCCTCTATACAACCTGCTATTCCCTACAATATATCATTTTTCGTATGCAAGTCAATAGAGAAGCGCAGTAAGTGGTATCGAGGTATCGAGGTAGAAACTATTGCTTTGGCAATGAGTTTATTGTAGAATGGAAGCGATAAATTACGAGTAATCCGGCATAGGAGATCAAGGCATGTGGCGCAAACTGTACGATTCTATCAGATCGCTGGGTAGCAGCAAAGAAGCTGCACCAGAAGAAGCAGAGTTCGATTTTCTCGATTCATCGGCTGCCGAAAAGTTGAAGCAACGCTGTCAGGCGGTATTCCCCGCCGAGCAGATAGATGAATTCAACCACTACACCATCGTCAGCGAACTGGGACGCGGCAACATGGGCATTGTCTACAAAGCGGTGCAGCAGGAAGAGAAGCAAATCTATGCCATCAAAGTCCTGTCGCCCAAAGTGATGCACAATCCGTATGCTGCCGAGCAGTTTTTTCAGGAAATCTGCATCCACAGCAAACTGGTGCACCCTAATATTATCCGCCTGCACAAGATAGGCGTGTCCAGGGAAAGCGTCTTCATCGTCATGGAGTACGTGCTCGGCAACGACCTCGATACCTGGTTGCGCAGGCAAAGGCTCACCGAGCGCCAGGCACTGGAGATAGCCGTTCCCATTGTCCAGGCGCTTGTCTATGCCGACAGTCTCAACATCGTACACCGTGATTTGAAGCCAGCCAACATTCTCATTGACGATGTGTCGCGCCAGCCCAAAATCGCCGATTTCGGGCTGGCCAAGATCGCCTCTGAACACCGCGCCGATGACTACAGCTTCGGCACGCCTGCCTATATGTCACCAGAACAGGTGGTGTCGAGCCGCAAGGTTGACATCCGTGCCGACATCTATGCCCTTGGCTCCATTCTCTACCACCTGCTGTCAGGACAGCGGCCTTATGCCGAAATCATAGACCCGGTCATGCTGGTGCAGGCCAAACTCAAACACGAACCGGAAGACATCTCCCGCCTGGCCCCTGAAATAGCGACAGAAACGCAGGCCATCTTGCGCAAAGCGATGGCACGCGAGGTTGCCAAACGCTACCACCGCCCGGCCGAGATGCTCGAAGAACTCAAGTCGGCGCTCGTCAAAGCCGAGCAACGGTTGCCACCGGGATACCGCAAATCGCCTTTACGGCCAAGCGAACAGTTGCATCAGGAAGCCAGGCAACGGATAACATCCTTTATCCCGCAGATGAATGCAAGTGTGTCCGAGGTGCCGGAGCTATTCATGACCGCCACACGCTATGAAATCGTCGCCGCGGCCGACACTTTCGGCAAGGAAGTGGGTGCCTTTGCCCAGACGCCGATAGGGTCTCTGCTCAAAGGCGACGACCAGGCAGAAGTGGCGGAGTTCGAAGAAACTTTGCTCACCTTGAGCATGGAACCGGCAGCAGTAATGCGTCTGCCTGCGGACATCGAGAAATTGCTGGCGCATGGCAAAGGCAAGAATCTGCTCGATACCATGGTAAATTTGCCACGCTTCGTCAGCCTGACGGCACAGCAGCGAAATTTTCTGAGCGAACTCAAGTATCATCTTGTCCTACGCGGCAGCAGTCTGACCAAGCAAAAGGCGCTCATCGAATTCATCAACGAAGGGACGGCACGGGTAGAACTAAAGCTCGACGAAATGAGCCACATCACTCAGTCATCCGTTTTCAACAAACAGATTCGCAAATATCTGCAAGACTTGCTGCATAGCGCACTACAAACCTATGACCAGGTTTTTCGTCAGAATTTTCTTGCCTGCCGCAACAGTGATGAAGTGGCCTGCTACCTGCAAAACTATCCGGTGCGCTCGCCCGGCATCGTGCAGAAATACCGTAATCTGCGCATCATCGCCAAGGTGAAAGAGGCGCAAGCGGCCATCGAAAAAGACCCGGCCAGACTGGAAAGAATCGTCGAGCGAGAGTTTGCGGCGCACGAGAAAGAGTATGCCAAGGCATTTACCGGCCACTATCTAAAGAAAGGCGACGACAACACCTTGCTCGGCGTTATCTCGCGTTCGCCCGATTTGCCGACGCTCATGGGACACCTGGCGAGGCTACAGGAAAAACCGGAGTTCAAGAGCATGGTCGCGCGTATGGTAAGCCTGATCGAGGTGTTTTTCGATTCGTGCAGCCACGATTCGCTCAACAAATTGCAAACCAGTCTCAACTTTCTGCCCGGCAACTCACGCGAAAAAGTGGGACAGATGGTACGCGCTCGGCTCATGGTAGAGCTGGAGCAAAAGGTACAAGAAATTCTCATCAACCAGGAGGACAAAGAAAAACGCTTCAAGAATTTTCTCGCCCTCTTGCAAAACCCGCGTTACCATGCGCCCGGCCTCAGGCTGTACAGCTATCCGGTGAAAATCTTGGGCAGCAAAGTCGGACAGGTGCGCTACCAGAAAGAGCCGCTCGCACAGGTATTCAATGAAAGCATGCTGCCGCAGGAAATTGTGGGTCTCATTTGCGAAGACCAGGAAATGGAAATCGCCGCCCGTGCGCGCACGCTCGACAACTGCCTCAGGGAACTATGCCAGTTGCCCAAGCAGATCGCCAACAAAACACCAGGTACACTCCTCAGATTGCTGCTCAAGATATTCAACACCTATGGCAAGATCAACCTGGCCGAGGAAAATAGCTTGTGCGCCATTGACGGCTACGCTCTGGCACGGCTTGTCGTGCGTTTCTACAACGATCCGGGGCGCACCACCATCGAGCTGCCGGACAGCCTCAACAGCGAGATCGCTGCCATGGTCAAGACGCTGGTTGACGAAGAGAGAGCCAGGCAACTGCTCAAGATGGAGAGGTAAATATTTGACTCCGTTGTCTGTTGTTGGTATAGTATTCCTTGGAGACTCGGTTTTTGCCTATGGACAATACAAACTTCGACCAGATTTTTCCGACAAAGGAATGAACGCCCATGATAGTTGCGCAAATTGTAGGCGGGCTGGGCAACCAGATGTTCCAATACGCGGCTGCTTATTGTTTGGCAAAGCATCTTGGTGAAGAATTGTATCTCGACTTGGGCTGGTTCCGCAATACACAGGGGACGACGCAGCGGTCTTTTATGCTGGACATATTCCCTGTGACTTACAATGAATACCGACAAAAAAAATGGCATGGGAAAATTTACCGAGAAAAAGGCATGCCTTTTAACCCACATTTTTTTGCCTTAAAACCGCCTGTTTATTTGTGCGGCTATTTCCAGTCGGGGCGATATTTTGCGCCTGTGTACAATGAGCTCACTTCGTTATTTCATCCACGGCTTCCTTTAGCCACTGCTGCGCAAGAAATATTGCAACAAATACAGGCTACTCCTTCCGTTGCTGTTCATATTCGCCGAGGCGATTACACCGCGCGTTCGGATACCTACGATTATCACGGCATTTGTGGCCTTGACTATTACCGGAACGCCGCGCAAAAGATAGTAGAAGTGGAAAGAGCGGCGCAATTTTATATTTTTAGCGACGATCCGGCTTGGGTCAAAGACAATCTGCATTTATCCGTACCATGTCATCTGGTTTCCGGCCAGGCATCCGCCAGGCCAGGCGATGATTTACTGTTGATGAAAGCGTGCCGCCACAACATCATTGCCAACAGTTCGTTTAGTTGGTGGGCGGCCTATCTCAATACCAATCCAGGTAAACGGGTGGTTGCGCCGGCGCGCTGGTTTTTTAGCAAGACACAGGATACCCGCGATCTTATTCCACCTGACTGGGAAAAATTAGCCAATTATTCTTGCAAAGTATCGGTGATTATTCCGACACCGCCCTGCCTCTTTTCGCTGAAAGAAGCAGTGAATGGCGTATTACGCCAGACTATGCGTGATATGGAAGTGCTGATGTGTGGCGCTGCGAAAACCGAAGAAGCTCAAGAACTGCTCGCATCTTTACATGATCCTCGGGTGCGCTGGATTGCCTGCCCAAATGTCTTATCAAACGCTGATGCATACATGCAAGGCATATGCAAGGCGCAGGGAGAATGGATCGTCTTGCTTGACAGCCAAGAAAAGTGGGAGAAAGGGGTATTGGAAAGACTGTTGTCTGCTGCCAGTAAAGACACTCTGGCCTTGCTCCATGCTTCTGCGCTAGATAAACTGGGCTGGTTTGCCTGTGAAAAAACGCCGCACGCCGGAACAGTATCTTTTCTGCAACATCTGTTACATGTCTTGAAAAGACGCATCTATCATGCCTTTCGCGGGATTGCAGCATTATGAAAATTCTTCACACCGTGGAATTTTTTTCCCCTTCGCCTGGAGGCATGCAGGAAGTCGTCCAGCAAATTTCCGAAAGGCTATGCCGGCGTGGCCACCAGGTTACTGTCGCGACATCTCACCATCCTGCGCGTACTCAATTTTGCCACCACGGCGTCGAGATCGTCGCTTTCAACATTCAGGGGAAAGCGGCCACCGGCCTGCGCGGGGAAATAGAAAAATACCGGAATTTCTTGCTGCACTCCGATTTTGACATCGTCACCAATTTTGCGGCCCAGCAATGGGCTACCGACATCGCTCTGCCGATTCTCAAACAAATAAAAGCCAAAAAAGTTTTCGTGCCGACAGGTTTTTCCGGTTTATACCTGCCTGCCTATCGCTCTTATTTCGAGCAGATGAAAAGCTGGATGCGAGACTACGACATGAATGTCTTTCTTTCCTGCGATTATCGCGATATTGAGTTTGGCAGACAGAATGGCGTAAGCGAGATGATCGTCATTCCCAACGGCGCGGCGGCCGAAGAATTTCTGAGCGACAACGATATAGACATGCGACAAAAACTGGGCATCCAGCCACACCAATTTTTAATTCTGCATGTCGGTTCGCACACTGGAGTGAAAGGGCATGACGAGGTAATTTCTATCTTTAAAAAAGCCTCCCTGCCTGGTTCCGTGTTGTTGATCGTGGGCAACTTTTTGCCAGCCTCTTTTATGTCAGAAAGCCTGGCCTGGGTAAAAAACAAGGCTAAACACCTGCTGACAAAAGTGACTGGCAACCCCAAAAAATTCCCTTTGCATTGCCCATATCTGTGCCGGGAAATCGAGGCAGAGTTCAATCGCGCAAGTAAGCGCCAACAAGATGGCAGAAAAATTTTGGTACGCAGTTTGAGCCGCGCCGAGACGATAGCGGCATACCGCCAGGCCGATCTGTTCCTGTTTCCCTCGAATATAGAATGTTCGCCGATAGTGCTATTCGAGTGCATGGCATCTCGTTTACCTTTTTTGGCTACCGAGGCCGGCAATACGAGAGAAATCATCGCCTGGTCGCATGGCGGCTTGTGCCTGCCTACCATCAAAGAAGCAAATGGCTATTGCCAGGCGGAGATAGCGGAGTCGGCCGCACTACTGGCCAAGGTATATGCGGATGCATCACAACGCAGGCAAATGGCGGAAGCAGGGTTTAATGCCTGGCAGGAAAAATTTACCTGGGAACAGATCAGCATAGCGTATGAACGGTTGTATGAATCTTTACGCACAAGAGAAGACAAAGGAAGGGCATGCCTACTGTAACCGTGTTGATGCCTGTTTACAATGCCGAAAAGTATTTGCGGCCTGCGATTGAAAGCATTTTACGCCAGACTTACCGCGATTTTTCATTTTTGCTCCTGGACGATTGTTCGCGCGACCAAAGCTGGCCTATTATGCAAAGCTATAACGATGCGCGCATCCGGCTGGTGCATAACGCAACGAATCTGGGGTTGGCGCAAAGCCTCAATAAAGGCATCGGTCTCGCAGACAGCAAATACATAGCACGCATGGATAACGATGACATAAGTCTACCCAATCGCCTGGCACGCCAGGTGGCATTTATGGAAGCGCATCCGACGATAGGCATATGCGGTGCGGCAATACGAACTTTTGGTGAAGGTATGAAACCACAAAATCTTTTTTTCCCATGCCATCCCCAGGTGCTGCACTGTAGCCTGTTGTTTACGAATAACATCGCACACCCCACGTCAATTTTCAACAGAGAACTTTTAGAGCGACATAGTCTGCTGTATGACGCCAGCTTCAGAAATATTGAAGATTACGAAATGTGGGTAAGATGTGCCAGGTATTTCCCGATAGCCAACCTGAAGCAAATCCTTCTGTTGTATCGTAAACATCCTGAGCAACTGACAAAAAACAAAAACTGGGTTTCTTATTACAGAATGGTCAGTGAAAATCAGCTCAAAGAATTGGCTATCGGCTACAACAGTGAAGATTTGGCAATCTATCATGCGTTGAAAACCGGCGACTTCTATCAAACCGAAGATTTTCCAGTGAAAGCTGTGATTTTTCTCGAAAAAATTATCCAGGGCAATCATAAAACCCATACCTATGACCAGGCAATTTTATACAGAGAACTGGGAACAATGTGGTGGCATATCTGTAATTTTGGCGTAAAGCGATTTGGCCACGAAAGATGGCAGGCATTCCGCAGTTCTTTGCTTGGGCATCATCCTGGTGTAAATTTTGTAAAACTGTGCAAGTTTGCCAGCAAATGCTTGCTACGTTGGAGTCCTTAAGACTGACGAAAGGCAAAGTCATGCAAACGGCTCTGTACGATTTCATCGTTGTCGGCGGCGGTATTGTCGGACTGGCTACGGCACGGGAGCTGAGTCTGTGCTTTCCCGACAAAAAAGTGGCCGTGCTGGAAAAAGAGGAGTGCCTGGCCACACATCAAACCGGTCGCAATAGTGGTGTCATACACTCCGGCATTTACTACAAGCCTGGTTCGCTCAAGGCCAAAACCTGCGTCGAAGGCGCGGCATTGCTAAAACAGTTTTGCCTGGAACATCGCGTGGCGATGCAAGTGACCGGCAAGGTGATCGTCGCCACTTGCGAGCAAGAGTACAGCAAACTGGAAGAACTCTATGAACGAGGGGTTGCCAACGGTGTGCCAGGCGTGGAAAAGATCAATAGCGACAAGCTGCGCGAAATCGAGCCTCATGCGCGTGGCCTCAAAGCCATCTGGGTACCATCTACCGGCATTGTCGATTACTTTGGCGTGTGCCAGAAGTTTGCGCAAATCATCCGTGAACGCGGAGGCAGCGTTTGGCTGCGCGAACGAGTGGTCGCTCTCCAGGTGCAGCAAGATACCATAGAGGTGCGAACGAACCAGGGGTTTTACACCTGCCGTTATCTGGTGAACTGCGCCGGGCTGCATGCCGACAGGGTGTCTGCGTTGGCAGGGGCAAAAGCGACGGTGCGCATCATTCCCTTCCGCGGCGAATACTATCGCTTACTGCCGGCAAAGAAGCATCTGGTGCGCGGCCTCATCTATCCGGTGCCTGACCCGGCATTTCCGTTTCTGGGAGTCCACTTCACCCGCATGGTGGATGGCAAAGTGGAAGCGGGTCCCAATGCCGTGCTGGCGTTCAGACGCGAAGGGTATAGCAAGATGGCATTTTCTCTGCAAGACGCATGGGCGACATTGAGCTATGGCGGCTTCTGGAAGATGGCAACGCGCTATTGGCAACGTGGCACGGAAGAGATGTTGCGTTCGTTCGTCAAAAGGCTATTTGTGCAAAGTGCCCGGAAGTTAATCCCGGAAGTGTGCGCCAGCGATCTGGTGCCGGAAAAAGCCGGCGTACGCGCGCAAGCGCTCGATCACGCCGGCAATCTCGTTGACGATTTCTGCATCGAAACGAGCCAGCGCGCGATTCATGTGTTGAATGCCCCATCGCCTGCGGCCACAGCCTGTATTACCATCGCGCGCGGCATTGTCGCTATGGCCAAACAAAAATGGGGGATCTAGGGGGATGTCTTCCAGTGTTATCGTGTGTACCCGCAACCGCAAAGCGGACATACTGAATTTCATTGCCTCGCTCTACAAACAAACGCTGTTACCTCAGCAATTCGTCATTGTTGATAGCAGTGATACCAGGTTGGGCGATGATAAAGAATTTGCGGATATTTTCTATGCCAAGAGAGATAGGATCACGCTCGACTATGTCCACTGTGAACCCGGCCTCACCAGACAACGCAATATCGGCATAAAAAAAGTCACAGAAGATATTGTATATTTTTTTGATGATGATATAGTATTAGATGAAGATTACTTGCAAAAAATCAGCGACACTTTTGCGCAAAACCCTGCCTTTTACGGGGGGATGGGGGCGGTCAAAGGGGTGCCGCCTAAAATGGCGTGGAAGACCAGAATCAAGTGGCTGGTGAAAAGATTTTTTTTGCTTCAACATGACTATGGCAACGGCAAGTTTCTGCCATCGGGTTTTGCCGCTCATCCCTATGGCACTACGGAATTTAAGAAAGTAGAAGTATTGGGTGGATGTTGTTTTTGCTTTAGACGGGAAGTATTTGCCAAACATCTGTTTGACGAAAGCCTCTTTGGCTACTCGTATATGGAAGACAGCGACTTCTGCAGAAG
Organism: Planctomycetota bacterium; assembly: GCA_020057085.1. Classification (GTDB taxonomy): domain Bacteria; phylum Planctomycetota; class Uabimicrobiia; order Uabimicrobiales; family JABWCH01; genus JAGVGO01. The sequence continues at coordinate 12,273 of JAGVGO010000210.1, forward strand.
AGTTTCTTACGAATATACCCTGTTTTACAATCCGCAGGCGCAATTAGAACATCGGCATTCGCCTGTGGCTAGAGGAAGAATTACAGATGTAAGCAAGATGTTGATGAAAAATCATCGCTATTTCTTCAAGAAAAATTTTTATCCCAGGAATAGATTCTTGATCGTAGCCCATCTTTGGTCGCTCATCGGCTTGTTCGTCTTTGCCTTGTTGTTTGAAAAAAAAGAGGTCTTGGTGGGTTATTTGAAAGCAATAGACATTATTGGAAATAAGGATCTGTAATGTTTTGGGGAGCGTGATACCAGCCCTGAAGCACAGCGATAAGCGTCGTGCAACGACAGGACGCACTGACGCGTGCAAACTTGTCAATGTAAGCAATCGTTCAGAATATCGCCGGCCTGCGCCGCATTGCGGAAGGGCTGGTCTCGCCCTCGTCCCGAACGGAGTGAGGGACAGAGGGTATCAGCGCGACCTATCTTTTATTTCCAATAAAGTCTAATGAGTAAATAGTTCGGAGGTAACGACTATGCACAATTTTTGGTCGCAACAGCGAGTTTGTTTGACCGGCGGAGGCGGTTTTCTCGGTTCCTACCTTGTCGAGCAATTGCAACAGGCAGGCTGCCTCAACATCTTTGTGCCACGGCGTAAAGAGTATGATCTGGTCCAGCTCGACAACATCCGGCGAGTGTACGATGCGAGCAAACCCGACATCGTCATCCATGCCGCCGGTGTCGTGGGTGGCATCGGCGCCAACCAGGCAAACCCAGGCAAATTTTTTTATGACAATCTGATGATGGGTGTGCAACTCATGCACGAGGCATACCTGCGCGGCATCAAGAAATTCGTCGCCCTCGGTACCGTGTGTGCTTACCCCAAGTTCACGCCGGTGCCATTCCGTGAAGATGCGATATGGGATGGTTATCCTGAAGAAACGAATGCTCCCTACGGCCTGGCCAAAAAGATGTTGCTGGTGCAGTCCCAGGGGTATCGCGCGCAGTACGACTTCCATGCCATTTTTCTGTTGCCTGTCAATCTGTATGGGCCGCGCGACAATTTCGAGCCGGCCGCTTCGCATGTTATCCCTGCGCTCATAAAAAAAGTGCACGATGCCCAGCGTAAGGACGAGAAGGAAATCGTAGTGTGGGGCGACGGTTCGGCCAGCCGTGAATTTCTGTACGCTGCCGATGCAGCCCGGGGGATATTGCTGGCAGCCGAGAAATATGATAAACCAGAGCCAGTCAATCTGGGATCCGGAATGGAAATCAAAATTAAAGACCTTGTCGAAAAAATTGCCAGGTATATGCAGTTTACTGGCAAAATCGTGTGGGATACCAGCAAACCCAATGGTCAGCCGCGTCGGTGCCTCGATACCACGCGTGCTGAAAAAGAGTTTGGTTTTAAGGCAAAAACCGGCTTCGACGAAGGATTACAAAAGACCATCACCTGGTACTGCTCTCAGCAAGAGAAAAATTGATGCGATGTAAGGAAGAATAATCGCCATGAACGTGCTTGTTGTAGGAGGACATGGATTCATCGGTTCTCATGTCGTTGACCATTTAGTAACAAGGGGACATAAAGTAACTGTTTTTGATCTTGGCTGCAAACGTCCAAGCAAACTGCCAGGGGAGTCGGATAAAATCACCATGATCGCCGGTGATTTTACAAAAGAGAAAGACTTAGAAAATGCCTTTGCTGGCATAGATGCTGTCATTCATCTGGCGTGGAGTACAACACCAGCGACAGCAGAGAGAGACCCTGAAGATGACATCAGGACTAATGTGTTAGGAACTATCCTAATGCTGCGGATAGCAATTCGGCATGGCATTAAAAAATTTATCTTTGCATCGTCTGGCGGGACTGTATATGGTGCGAACGATATACCATGCATTGCTGAAGATAATAAGACTCTTCCTATTTGTACATATGGAGTCAACAAACTAACCGTAGAAAAATTTCTCGAAGTTTTCCGCCAAAAGTACGGATTGGATTATGCAGTGTTAAGGGCGGCAAATCCATATGGTGAGAGACAGGATATAAATAGTGGTGTAGGTGCTATTACAAAGTTCCTGCATTGCGTGGTACATGGAGAACCAATAGAAATCTGGGGTGACGGAAGTATATCCAGAGATTTCTTTTATGTTGGAAATTTGGCTGAGGCATTTGTACTTGCTATGGAAAAAACCACACCGTCTTATATTTATAATGTCGGTAGCGGTGAGAGCAGAACGCTGAAAGAAATTTTGCGGCTTGTATCTGAAGTAACAGGTACATCTCCAAAAATTATCTATAATCAATCAAGAAACTTCGATGTCAACCATGTGTGTCTCAATATATCCAGAATCCACCGAGAGCTTGGCTGGGTTCCGACAGTGAGTCTCAGAGAGGGAATTTACAAAACATATAAATGGTTGCTTGGTCAGTAATTATCAAACGAAAGGAAAACGCATGCAAACGCAACCGTGCAGGCTTCTCTGCCTTTTTCTTGCAGTCATGACATTGTGCACTGTTTGTGGCACAGCCCAGGAAAAACAAGCGGAAAGCTGCCTATCACCATTTCTCAAGCAGATTATTCTGGAAGTAGCCAAAGCGACAGATGAAACGAACAGAGAACAAACCGTTGCCGCGTTCAGCGCCGTACTGCGTCAGCAATCTCTCCCGCTCCTCGAGGGAAACCTTGTCACTTTCGTGTGGCTTGCGGAACAAAAACCGCTTCCGTCCGCAGTAGAGGTATTCGGTGATTTCACCGGCTGGCAGCAACGCTGTAAGATGCAGCAGATTGCCGGCTGTGGTATCTATTTCTATACCCTGACCGATGTACCCCAGTCGGCACGTATCGAATATAAATTCAGTGTCGCCGGCCAGGATATGCTCGACAGCGCCAATGCGCAAAAAATTGACAACGGTATCGGCGGCGAAAATTCTGTGCTGGCCATGCCAGGCTATAAGCCGCTGACAATCGTAGCCGATAAGGACACACCGAGTGGCACGGTAACTTCGGTCGAACTGAAGAGCGAGATCATGCAAAACTCGCGCGCGGTGCATGTTTATACTCCTGCCGGCTATGACACTGCTGCCGCGCAAAAATATCCGGTGTTGTACATCCACGACGGCACGCAGTACTTGCGGCGCACACAAATTACCGCCATCTGCGACCATCTTATGTACAAAGGGCGCATAGCGAAAATCATCATGGTTTTTGTCGATCCGGTGGATCGCCAGAAAGAGTACGCAGGCGATGCCGGTTACACCCGCTTCGTGCTGGAAGAATTGTTGCCGTTTGTCCGCAAGAACTATCACGCAAGCGAACTGCCCTCGGAGAATGCGGTGATGGGAGCCTCTATGGGCGGGCACATCTCGCTTCACCTTTGTTTCACTCACCCCGAAGTGTTCGGAATGATGGCCAGCCAATCCGGCGCCTTTGCCTTTATCAACAAAGATATTCTCGATAATTTGCAAAATGCGGAACGCAAAACGATTAGAATTTACATGGATATCGGTTTGTACGATCTCGTGGGCGAAGATGGCAGCCTTTTGCAAGACAACCGGAATGTGGAGAAAATTTTGCAGGCAAAACGCTACGACTACTTTTACCAGGAATTCTCCGGCGGCCACAGTTGGACCTCCTGGCGTGATCAGTTGGTCAATGTACTGGAATTTTTGTTCAAAAAATAATTGGTTTAGTAAATTAGTTTTGCAACATAAAATTGCAACATGAGTGAGCGGTAAGTCTCTGTAGTGACGAGCGCATGTTGCCCAAGCAAATTGCTTGCATCGTGTCCTGCTTGCAGGACACAACAGCGCGGCATAGTACAAGCGTTCGTTGTTCGCATCGTCGAGGAAGAGACTTACCGCGAACGAAGGCCGTATGAAAAGTGTAATAACTAATTTACCAGACCAATAATGTTTCTTTAAGGAGCTAGGCATGTCGATTTACAACAAATGTTCAGTCGTGTGTGCGGCGTTATTGCTCACGCTGCAACCTTTCGTGTGGGCGCGCATCAAGCTGGCCACGCTACCGCAGCGAGAGCGAGTGGAAATCCAGCTCGACAACGGTCGCTACACACTGGTAGAAGAAGAGCGCATTGTAACACTACTCAAATCTACTGCACAAGGCAACAACCTGATTGACTTTGCCTGGTCCAACACGCAGATAGACAAAAATTCGATCCAGTTCAGACCTCTCGGCATCAGCGAAGGGGACAAATTCCGGCCAATCAAGAAAGCGAAAACAGCCGCCGGCCAGGAAGTGGACGAAGTGAGTGTCATCAACGTAGCCTACCCGCCCAATGAAAATGCTCTGGTGTGGGAGGTGTATGCTTTGGAAGGCTGCGCCGTCAAGGTGCGGGTGAGCTACCTCATCGGCAATTTCAACCGGATTTTCAGCTACCGCGCACTCGCCAACAAGGACGAGACGCTGCTCACCTTGAAAAACTTCATGAAAGTGCAGAATTATGCCGGCGAAGATTTCGGCAGTGCCGGAGTGTGGGCCGGTTTTGCTGAACGCTTTGAAAAATGGATCGGCCAACAAGACGAAATGCTCATGCTGCTGCAAGCCTTTGTTGACGTGCCGGTCAAGAAGACTTACCTGTTCGACTGGTACACCTATGGCCAGCTCAATGCCGACAAGCCGTTTGCCTCGAGGATTCTCATGTACTACGTACTCGACAACGACAAGAAAAACAAGATGGGGCTTTTTCCCTTGCAGCCGGGCAAGGCGCGCATCTTCATCCAGGACGGCAAGGGCGGCGAGGCATTTCTCGGCGAAGATTGGGCCAGGTTTACGCCGATAGACGACGAGATGAAGCTCTATCTCGGCGAAGTGCAGGATGTGGTGTGTACGCGCACCATTGAGAAGAACGAACGCAAAACAGTACGCGGCAACCTGTTTGATCAGGAAATTATTGTCAAGTACGAGATCGAGAATTTCAAGGACAAACCGTGTACCTTGCGCATGCTCGAACAAATGAACCGCATCGCCCAGGAATATGCCGGTTTCAGCCACGGTGACGTGGAGTGGGAGAAAAAAATCATCGGCACCTCCAGGGACATCACTTTCTCGTACGATGACGGCGGTGTGCTGCCTGTGCTACAGGTAGAACTGCCGGCCCGCCCCAAGGAAAAGGACAAGAAAGTGGAAAAGAAAATTTTCCGTTTTCACTTCACCCTCAAGAACATGTGGTAAGCCAGAAGAGAGGAACCTCACATGAACAAGATTTTCATTTTCGCCCTGTTTGCCATGATCTTTTCTGCCAGCCTGTGGGCCGGCAACATTGATCTCGTCACGTTGCCTTCGCGCGAGGGTGTGCAACTCACCATCTACAACTCAGAAGACATTACGCTGGTGAAAGAGTGGCGCTTCATCACCATGAAAAAAGGCTTGAATAAACTGCAATTTTCGTGGGCCAACACCCTGATAGACCCTACCAGCGTCGAGTTCCGGCCGGTCGAACATGCGAGCGAAATCGAGGTAGCCGACACCACCTATCCGGGACAGAAACCGCAGCACCTCATCTGGAACATCCGTTCGCAGTTCGAGGGTCAGGTCAAGGTGGAAGTGATGTATTTCACGAGCGGGCTATCCTGGCACATGGATTATGTCGCCATCACGAATCCGGAGGACACGGACATGAAGTTCGAAGGGTTTGTGCGCGTCACCAACAATTCAGGCGAAGAGTATGAGAACGCCCAGGTGCGCCTCATCGTCGGCAAAATCAACCTGGTCGAAAAAATCGCCGAGCTGGCACGCCGCCGTGGCCTGCAAGCACCACCACAGCCGCCGAGCGAACAATATGACGACATGGAAAAAGAATCCATCATGGATGCCGTGTCCAAGGCCGAAGCACCGATGAAGCGTGCTTCAGGGATGCTGTCCTCTGCCCCCAAAGCCGTGGTCAAAGAGGGGCTGAGCGAATACTTCATTTTCACCATCGAGGGCGAAGAAACAGTGCCAAACGGCTGGTCCAAGCGCATGCGCGCGCTCAAGGCCGACGACGTGAAGTTCGACATCGTCTACCGCATGCGCAGTTTCGAGTACGGCCCGCGGCCGGTGCGCTTTCTCATCTGGAACAACGACGAGAAGCATAACCTCGGCGACAGCCCGTTGCCCGACGGTCGCGTCCGCATTTTCCGTGACAATGGCCGCGACGGCCTGTCGTTCCTCGGCGAAAAAGACCTCAACTATGTGCCAATCAAGGCCGAGATCGAGGTCAACATCGGCGAGGATGACTTTGTCGTCTACAAAGCTCTTAAGATGTCCAGCAAGCGTTCCAACTTCCACTTCTACACGAGCGGCAGCTCGGAATACGTTGACGGCTGGGACGAAGAACAGAACTGGGCAGAAGAGGTGCGCAACTACCGCGACAAGCCCATCGTCTTTGAGCTGCGCCGCATCTGGGACGGCGATGTTGATTATGCTTCGGAAGTGAAGACCACGCTCTTCGACTACCGCACCACCGAAGTCAAATTCACCGTACCGGCGCGCGGCAAGAACGCCATCCCCGCCAGAGTGGTGGTACACAATGGCAGCAACGCTAAACAGTCGCGTGTGGAATTGAAGGAAGGGAAGTAGGACATACTATGGATAGAATGCTCGCTTTTGTTTATGGAATGATAAGTTACTTGGTGTTTTTCACCTCTTTTCTGTATGCAATAGGCTTCGTAGGAAATTTAGCTGTTCCGAAGTCAATTGATTCCGGCGTGCAAGCCTCTTTAAATCAATCACTACTTATCGACATTGCTCTACTCGGTCTATTTGCGATCCAGCACAGCGTGATGGCACGCTCAGGATTCAAAAAATGGTGGACTAAAATTATACCACAGCCTATTGAACGCAGCACTTATGTACTGCTTTCCAGCCTGTTGCTTTTGCTCCTATTCTGGCAATGGCGGCCGCTGCCAGGCGTCGTTTGGAGTGTTGAAAATAGCATCGCCCGTTGCTTTGTGCAAGGGATTTTCTGGGCTGGTTGGCTGATCGTTCTTCTTTCTACCTTCATCATCAATCATTTCGATCTTTTTGGGCTACGGCAGGTCTACTTGTACCAGCGTGGCAAAGAATATAGTCCTGAAAAATTCAAGGTGGCAGCATTTTATAAGTATGTTCGTCATCCGATCATGTTGGGGTTTATTATTGCCTTCTGGGCGACGCCATTGATGAGCATTGGCCACCTCATATTTGCAGTTGGCACGACAGCCTATATTTTGATAGCTATTCAGTTCGAGGAACGCGACTTGATGAATACTCATGGAGAGGCTTACAAGGAATATAAGCAGCGGGTCGCCATGATTGTACCTATGCCGAAACGGAAGTAATTTACAAGCAAGGAGAATTTTATGCGTCTATTCGTTTTATCCGCTTTATTGTTGCTGGCCTTGGTTTCCGCCCAGCCGGTGATCAAGACCACTGCTGGCGGCGAAGAGATCGTCGCACAAGTGGCATTCCCCGAATGCCAGGTGGCCGCCGCGAGCGGCCCGTATGCAAAAGTTTCCGTGAAAGACCTGCCGCTATTGCAATCTCCGGGCAAACCGGCGCTGCCCTTCTACCCCCTGCGCATTTTACTGCCGCCCAATCGCGAGGTGAAAGAGATCGTGGTGAGCGGAACTAGCGAGGAAATTCCCGGCGAGTGGCGGGTAAGACCGGCGGCCGTCGCCATCCCCTGGTTTGTCAAAGATGCTCAACGGCCGCTTGCGGTTGAAGATGCTGTCTATCGCAAGAGCGATGTCTTCCCGGGCAAGCTTTATGCGCCGTGGCAGATGACACCTCTCGCCGGCTATCAGGTGGTGAGCATCAACCTCTATCCTTGCCAGTATAGGCCGACGAGTGGGCGCCTGGAATTCTATCCTAAGCTTACGGTGAACGTGACGCTAAACCCCGTGCGCAGTGCCATCACCGTGCAGAGTGACTACGCTGCGCGCGTGGCGGCGCTCGTCAGTAACCCGCAAACACTCACACCTTACAATGATCGTGCCTATCTGTCTGTTGCCCGTGAGGATTTTCCTTACGTCATCATTACTGCACAAAGCCTCACGAACCTCGATGTGGAGCACAGCTTCGAATATTTCGTCAACTTTCTCAAGACGCAAAACATGCCCGCCAAGATCGTGACGGTGGCAGAGATTTACCAGAACTACACCGGCAAGGACAAAGCGGACCAGGTACGCAATTTCATCAAATACGCCTTTGCCAACTGGCGCACGCGCTACGTGCTGCTAGCGGGCGATGGCGACAAAGGCAGCGAACTCGTGCCGGTACGCCGCTTCAAGACCGATCTCTACTATGTCTACATGGACAATTCGAGCCTCACCGTACACGAGATGATGGCGGCAGATTACTACTACTGCGCGCTGGATGGTGATTTCGATGGCAACAAGAACGGTGTCTACGGCGAGCCGGCCGACAACATTGACCTCGAACCGGAAGTGGCGGTTGGCCGCGCGCCGGTTGACAACAAGACACAGGTGAACAATTTCGTCAAGAAGACGGTGCAGGCCTACCAGCACGCCGCCGAGGTAACGACGCCAAAAGTACTGCTGCTCGGCGAACACTTGTTCAGCCCGGGACAGTGTGGCGTCAACCACAACATCTACGGCGATTCGTTCATGGAGGAGCTGCGCCTCGGTGCCAACACCCACGGTTTTTACACCTACGGTTTCACCAGCAAATGGACGGCTGGCAAATTGTACGACAAAGTACAGTCGTGGGGCAGCACCGATGTGAAACGTGAACTCAACACCTTTGGCGCTTGCTGGATCAACCACATCGGCCACTCTTCGCCAGGCTACAACATGCGGCTCTACAGCTCTTCGATCTCGACATTGACAAACACCGTGCCGTTCATCTACTACAGCCAGGGCTGCAATGCAGCTCGTTTCACCAACGAGGCGACGGCGCCCATAGAAAATAGTGGCGGCCGCGAGGAGAAGGGCAGTGACTGCATTGCCGAATATCTGGTGTACAGCGAACGCGGTGCCTTTGCCGTAATCGCCAACTGGAGCTATGGTCTGTCGCCGGAAGATCCGCAGACTTCCGACGGCGATACACCGGGCGCTTCGCAATATTTCCACCGCTATTTCGTAGATGCCTTTTTTAACCCGGCGGTAAATATGCATCGCATCGGCGACATGATGAACTACTCGCGGGTCAAGATGAACTCGTGGCTGCTCGATCCTGAGATGCAGACACAGCCTGTGCGTTGGGTCTACTACGAGGCACATTTATTGGGCGATCCGTACGCCCCGTTGCCCAAGAGATAAACGACACCCGGCAAATTTTCCTCCTTGCCAAACGCATCTTGCGGATGTACAATGGCTAGAAAACTAACGCACGTTTGGCTCGTGGAAAAAAAACATTGCTTGACATAATTTTCTCAACTTCTTATAATCATAACACTAAGTTAGCAACTTTCTTACCGAATCTAGCAAGAGGAGCAAACTTTATGAAAAAAATCGCTATAACTTTCCTACTTATGTTGATTGCGTTTATGGCCGGCGGCTGCCCATTCTTCATGGATGCGGCACATACCAGGGCACACAAACGAGCAATCAATCGCGACATGGTGGAAATCCATCAATTCACAGATCGCCATTTCTGGAGCTATGATTGGGAAGATCCTTATAACTAAAGGTTTTCGAGCCGTGTTCGGCTATTGGCGCCCCGCCAGATGGGGCGCGCCTTGTCTGAAATTTTATTTTTCTTAAAAAAGGATGCGGCGGTAACGGTACCGCATAAATTTTATGATGCCAAGCGAGACTTTTGCAACACTTCAGGAAAAAAACAAAACCATCCGTTCATTGTACAGTTGGGGTCTATTCCATATCCTGTGTACAGTATGCGCCTGCTATACTGCCGTACAGCCACTTTCTCTGCCCAATGCATCCTTGTTGTGTTACGGTTTTGCTGCTATCGGTGGCTGGCAAATGATGTATTACCTCAATTTTTATACCCTCTCTTTGCTACAATCCCCACCCGACATAAGACGTAAGGCGTTCTGGGTGTTGTTGTCGGATGCTTTGTTGTTCACTTTTACCGGCATCGCCAGTCTCAAATCCACCTTTGCACTGTTTCCTCATCCCAATATTCTGGAACGTTTCCCTAATGTACCACCGACCTTGTATGTACCGATGCTTGTCTACGTACCAGCTCTGGCCATCGTTTTCTATCTGTCTTGCAAAGCCTGGCAGATACGTCATGGCTATCTGACTCGCTATGCGCAACAGATGATGCAGAACAGCAAACAGAAAGATATGTTATATGGCCATTGGCTGGAGCAAACTGCGCAATCTCCCAAAAAGGTCGAATCTCCACCGGATGATGTCAAACAGTCGGGCATCGCTTTCCCTGTCGCCTGGCCTATTTCCTATGGCAAACGCATGTCGCTCATGGTGATGTGGATGTGTATTCCTTTTTGGCTTTTTATCGCTATTCCCTGGCGCAGCTATGATGACTGGCGCGAATGGCCGACCGCTCTGCACGTATGTATGGCGCTTACGCTGAGTGGTATAGTCATATGGTTATGGCGTATCATGGCAGCCATTACCTATCGCTACAGTATCTGCGACCAAGGTATTTCGAGGCGTGGTTTAGCCGGTAGCAAGGTTATGCTGTGGGCAGAATTACAAGAGGTTTTGTTATACGGTGATTTTCTTGTATTTAAAGGCCGGCACAATCATCACTGGCAAATTTTTTTGCACGAACTAGCCCAGCCTAAGCAATTCTGGCAATGTTTACAACGCTACCTGCCCCTGCAAATTTTATTGATTACTGAAGACGGTTGGCGGTATCTGCGCAAAATTTTCGGTTCTACGTTGGAAGAACAATGGGTGCCAGCCTATCAAACCGCGTGGCATGGCGAATTGCCAAAAGAAGACAAGAAACAGAAACGAAAAAAACAAAAAAGTTTCGCGCCGCAAGGACGATAATACATGGCAAAGATAGAACTTTATACTTTCAGCGAAGTGGTCAAGGCGTTAGAGATTAGTTCCAACGAGTTGAACGAGATGATCTTGACGGAAAAGATTCGCCCGGTACGCCATCAGGGACGCCTTAAATTCAAGAAGCTGGACGTTGACAGTCTGAAAAATAGTCTGCCCAAGAAACCGGTGAAACCGGCAACAGCGCCTGTCCTTGTACCGTCTGAATTGGCTATCCCTCCCAGCATAGCACACCCGAGAACCGTATCCCTGGATATCTTCAAGGAAGAAAAAGAGTTTTATTCCTGGGAAGAGGCAGAGCGCGAGATGCAGCTCAGTAAGTCGGAGTTGGAAAAGTTGGTAAGCGAGCAAAATCTGCCAGTATACGAAGGCGCAAATGGTCTGAAATTCAAGATAGCAGACGTCAAGGAATGGAAACGCCGCGAGGCGGAGCGTTTTCTGAGCGGCGACAATGCACGGATTACTCTGCCTGGTGGCTTGCTCAACCTCAGCAGTGACGAAACCCACGCCAGCCTGGATGTGTCACTCCCTACTTTTGCCTCTGGCGCAGGGGAATCTCAAGCAGAGCAGCCGGAAGAAGAATTGTGCAACTTTGACCAAGTATTGAGTATCTTGCAGATGGAAATGGCGGCACTGCAGCGGTTGATTGACGATGGCGAACTGGTGGCCATTACCAAAAATGGTAAAATGAAACTTCGCAAATCGGAAATTGAAATTCTGCGCCATGAACGTATGCTCAATGCGACACTTATGATTGAGCCAGGCAAAATTAAAGTGGATGAAGAGGATGATATCCAGCCGATTGTGATTTCTGCCTTTTCTGAAGCGGCTTTGCCGGCATTGGAGATGCCCTGTGAACTTTATAGCTTCGACGAGGCGGCTTACGAATTGCAGGTCGAGTCTGCCGAACTGAAGAGGATGATCGCCCATCAACAGATAAGCCCGTTGCGCGGTGAAGACGGCCAGCTCAAATTTCGCAAAGAAGATATCAAGCATTGCGGCCGCGCAATCGAGCCTACTTTGATCCTACCTGAAGAAATAGACAGTAAAAACGAGAAAACAGATTTACTGCCTGATATCACTCAAGGGTCAAGCAAAAACCCTGGCAGCGATAAATCATTTTATAATTTTGCCGAAGCGGCAAAATTGCTAAAAGTGACGGAACAACAAATTTCGGCCTGGGTCAATGACGGAGCGCTGCGTACCTACCGCAACGAAGGTCTGCGCATGATTAAAAAAACCGATCTGCTTCAATTGGCAGAAAAACTGCCGCCCGTTGTTCCTGCAGCCGAGAGCGACAGGGCTGTCAAAGAAACCAACAAGTCCGGTGGCGAGGTGGCACAATATTACAAATTGGAAGAAGTAAAGGCTCTCCTGCACAAAGAAGAAAAAGAGATCAAAATCATGGTGGCACGCGGTCAGTTACAAATCAGCCGTTCATCTCAAGGTTACTTGTTTGTGCGCGCGAATGTTGATTCACTGGCAGGCAAAGAAAGTGGTGGTGAAGTTGCAAAAAAAGAAATACCGAAAAACAAAGAGGCAAGCAAAAAGGCTGCCGACAAATCAAAAAATGTCTTAGAACCCGAAGAAGCATATACTCCTCTACCTGAAGAAAATCTGGACTCTTACAGTGTGCAAGAAGCGGCTAAAGTGTTGAATATCGGCAAAACCGATATCCAACGTCTGGTCAAAGAACAAAAATTGCAACCGTTGGCAGATGGACGATTCTTGCGTAAAGATGTGGACAAACTGCGACAACATAAGGCTGTCGAAGTCACCATGGTGCTGCCGTTGATGGGTGAAAACATTCAGGAAGAAAATGAAAAAGTGACCTTTATTACCGTACCGCAAAACATCAAGAGCAAAAACAGCAGCGATAAGCCGGCTACAATTAAGCCGGTGGCAGTAGTGTCCAAGCCGGAAGCAAGCAACCCGTCCCAGGAGATGTCGGAAAACGACCTCAAAAAAATCTATTACAACTGGCGCGAAGCATTGATAATTTTGCAAATGGAAGAGGAAGAGCTGCAACAACTGGTGCAGCGCAAAGTGTTCGATTGCCGCAATTACAACGGTAAAAAGTGGCTGAAAAAAACGGACGTCGATCAGCTCAAAAGCGGTAAAATGATCGAACCTACTTTGATCGTGGGAGACGACAGTGCCCCTAATTTGTTAGATGATGACGACGACGATCTGTTTTTGCAGTAGTGAGTGACGCATGAATATCATTTCCTTGGTTGGCAATAGAATTGTCGAAGCGATTTATCACGCCGGATACACGATGTGTATGCTGTGCGAAGCATGCTACTGGCTTCCTTCGCTTGGCCGTCGCGTTCGCTCGCTGTTGGTGCAGCTTTATATTTGCGCAGTGCAGAGCGTGCCGGTCACGTTGTTAGTGGGCGTCTTCACCGGCATGATCCTTTCTTTTCAGACCGGCATTGTGTTTCGCGATTATCACCTGGAAGAATACCTGGGGCTGGTGGTGTTGGTATCGCTGTGCAAGGAGCTGGGGCCGTTCATGACCGCGTTTATTCTGGCCGGACGAGTAGGTTCAGCGATGGCAGCCGAAATCGGCACCATGAAAGTCTCTGAAGAAATTGATGCACTGGAGGTAATGTCCATCAATCCGGTAGATTTTCTTGTCGTACCGCGCGTGGTGGCACTTGCCCTCTGTGCCCCGATTCTGACCGCTTATGTTGACTTCGTAGGCGTTGTGGGCGGGGCTATTGTCGCCAAATACCAGATTGGTGTGGATTATACGATTTATTTTCGCAACGTCATCACTTATATGAGCCTTAGCGATCTCACTTTGATTTTTGGTGGGCTTTGCAAAGGTATGGTTTTTGGTATAGTGATTGCCGCGCTCGGCTGTGCCAATGGTCTGCGCGCAGAGAACGGCGCGGAAGGTGTCGGTGCTGCCGCCAGAAAAACGGTGGTAGAAGCTTTTCTGTTGATTTTGATGTTCAACTATTTCATGTCCAGTATCATTGAAAAAGTTTTCGGGGGATAGGGAATAAGACCAGTTATGGAGAGTATAAACGTGCTGGACTCACGAGCTTCAGAGCCTGAAGATGTTTTGATTGCACGCCTGTGCATCAAATTCAATCTGATCACGTCCGATCAGCTCGAACAGGTGTTACAGCAAAGTTTGGGTAAATCTTTGATTTACGCTTTGCACGATATGGGTTATCTGAGCGAAGAACAGGTGGCCCAGATACTCAAAGTACGTAAAAAAACCATGATCTGTTCACACTGCCAGGAAATCAATGTGTATGAAACTTTGCTTGGCAGGCTGGTGTGTGAGCGTTGCCATCGTGACTTGCAAGACAGCCGTCACATGTCAACTACCGGCCGGCGCAAAAAATATGGTAAATACATCATTACCCGTGAAATCGGTCAAGGCAGTGTCGGTGTCGTCTACGAAGCCAAACATCTGAGTCTCAACCAGAATGTGGCACTCAAAGTGCTCAAAAACGAACATATCACCACGCATATCGTACAACGTTTTCTGCGTGAGGCACAGATGGTGGCGCAGCTCAATCATCCCAATATTGTCCATGTCTACGACAGTGGCGAGGAACACGGTGTTCCCTACATCGCCATGGAGTTTGTCAAAGGCAAGCCGCTCAACAAGATGATCCAGGATCGTGAGATTTCGGTACGACGCGCGGCAGAGATTGCCAAGTGCGTGGCCGAAGGGCTGGAGCACGCGCATAAACATAGTATCATCCACCGCGATATTAAACCGGAAAACATCATGATTACCGAGGACGGTACGCCCAAAATTGCCGATTTTGGGCTGGCGCGTCAGATTTCTGCAGAGGAGAGCAGGCTTACACAGGCCAACACCATCATGGGCACGCCTCTCTACATGTCGCCGGAGCAGGCAGAAGGAGCTGCCAATATCACGGCGCTCACTGACATCTATTCGCTCGGCGTGGTGTTGTATGAGATGCTGGTAGGCAGGCCACCGTTTCTCCATAGCGACACCATGTTGTTGCTCAACAAGATCATCAGAGAACAGCCAACCCCGCCACGCAATATGCAGGGCGTCATCCCCAAGACGTTAGAAGACATTTGTCTCAAGGCGATGGAGAAAAAACCGGAAGACCGCTTTGTCTCGGCTCAGGAAATGCGTCTGTCTCTCGAACAGTTTCTCAAGGAACCGGTGATCGTGCCGGAAAACGTCACCACGCACAAGGAGATAACAAAACGTCCGCCCATGCGCCAGGTACTGTCGCGTTCCGCCCAGATTCCAGTAGCGCAAAAGAAATCCATGAAAGAACTCATGTGGGGGCAGGCAGAATCACAGGCGCAAGAGGAACAGCAGAACGATATTGTGTTCGACGTGGTGATGTGGGGTTTGCTGCTAGTGGGCTTGCTTTATCTTGGATATAGAATGCTGCACGTGATGTGATAGCAATGCAAAAGCAAAAGTAAGAAGAGTAGAGCATGGGGAAAGAAGAAGGCAGGACAGAGAAAACCGAAATGAAGGGTATCGCGAACATTGGCGATTTTATTGACAATATTGATGCCTGTGTAAAAACTCAATCTTGATGCCTGTGTAAAAACTCAATCTTGATGCCTGTGTAAAAACTCAATCTTGATGCCTGTGTAAAAACTCAAATTTTGCTTGCCGCGAATGCGGCAAAGTAATAAAGCCTGGTCACTTTAGTGCCAGGAAAGGGATGCACTCC